>CAYMER010000136.1:0-3163 GCA_964389345.1 uncultured bacterium
CGCATCATATCGGGATGCGAAACCACCACGTCAAAATCAAGAAAACCGTTCTTCACTTTTTCCACAAGCTCTTCCGCTCCGACAAAATCCGCTCCGGCCGTTTCGGCATCTCGGGCACTCTCCCCTTTGGCAAAACAAAGCACGCGCAGGGATCTCCCGCTGCCATGCGGCAAACTGACGGTGCCACGGACGTTCTCATCACCTTGTTCCGCACGAACACCCAGTTGAAAACTAAGCGAAATTGTCTCATCCGCTTTGCTTTTTTCGACTTTTTTGAGAATTTTAACGGCCTCGGTCAGAGAATATAACTTCCCTTCTTCTACCAGAGTCGCTCTTTTTTGATACCGTTTGCTACGTTTCATCGTCTATCCTATTTTTGCTTTTATCTTACGACTTCGATACCCATACTGCGAGCTGCGCCTTCCACAATGCGGCATGCGCTTTCGATCTTGCTGGTATTGAGATCGACCATTTTTTTCCGCGCGATCTCGATGACCTGCTCGTGGGTGATCTTGCCAATGATCACACGGCCCGGTTCCGAAGAGGCCTTCGCAAGGCCTACAACCTTCTTGATCTCAGCCGCTACCGGCGGTGACTTAAGAATGAAAGTAAAAGTCTTATCTTTGTAAACCGTCAACACCACCGGCAGGATCGTTCCCGGACGATCTTTGGTGCGCTCATTGAATTGTTTGCAAAATTCCATGATGTTAACGCCATGTTGACCGAGCGCGGGACCAATCGGCGGTGCGGGATTCGCTTGTCCGCCCGGGATCTGCAATTTGATTTTTGTTTTTATTTCTTTTGCCATTTTTAAATCTTTTCTACTTGCCAGTATTCAAGCTCTACGGGTGTCGGGCGGCCGAAGATCGTGACCAGCACTCGCATTTTTCCACGATCCGGGTTGATTTGCTCGATCGTACCGTTAAAATTCGCGAAGGAACCCTCTTTGACCCGAACGCTTTCGCCTTCTTCAAACTCAACTTTTGGCTTCGGTTTTGTCTGCTTCTCTTCTTGCTCGCGGATGATAGAGCTGACCTCACGCTCCGTGAGCGGGATCGGGTTCTTCCCCGACCCGATGAACCCTGAGATCCCCGGCGTGTTACGAACCAAATACCAGCCTTCATCGGTCAATTCCATTTTGACCAGGATGTAGCCGGGTAAAAACTTCCTCTCGCTGATCCTTTTCTTGCCGCCTTTGACCTCGCTGACCTTTTCCATCGGGATCAACACTTCATGGATCAAGTGCGGAAGCCCCGCGGTCTCCGCGTGACTGATGAGGCTCGCGCGAGCCTTCGTTTCCACGCCCGTCTGTGTATGTACTACATACCATTTTGCGTCGGCCATAGCTTTAACTGATCATCATCCGAAGGATATTCGAAATACAAAAATCCACGGCTGCAATGAACGCGGACGTGAAGAAAGTCACCACAATGACCACGGTGGCCGCCTGCCACAATTCATTCCACGTCGGCCAAGTGACTTTCTTGAGTTCTTGCTGTGTTTCTTGAAAAAAATTCGCTACTTTCTGCACCATAACATCCTCGCGTTATTTCGAGTCCTTAGCATACCGCCCGTATCAAAAACAGGCCTGGCAGGACTCGAACCTGCAACATGCGGTTTTGGAGACCGCCGCTCTACCAATTGGAGCTACAGGCCTCTGTCCCGTGCGGCTCCGAAAAATTTTATTTCTTCTCCCGGAAAAGAACGCGCTTGCGGCAAGCTGGACAATATTTTTTCCGCTCAATCTTGTCCGGATTTTGCTTTTTGTTCTTTCGCGTCCAATAGGTCGACTTATGCTCACAAGACGACACGAGGGAAATAATCTCTTGCATTGAAATAAAACCTTTTCCTTTGTCTTAAAAAAACCGCAGAAAAAAAACGGCTTCAAATAATGATTTCGGCTTGTAAGACCTCTTACGGCGAAAATAAACGCCTTACAGCCTGCAGGGCTTCGCCAAAAAATGCTAGGATTTGTGTCCGCCTGATTTTCCATCACTTTCTAATCGAAAATCAGTGCTGTCCCAATTTTCATTTTAATTTTCATTGTAAATTGGGACGAACGAGATGTTACGCGATGATCTCGCTGACAACGCCGGCACCGACCGTTTTTCCACCCTCACGGATGGCGAATCGGAGCTCTTTTTCCATTGCGACCGGCATGATCAGTTCCGCTTCGATCGCGACGTTATCGCCCGGCATAACCATCTCAACGCCGGCCGGCAAAGTCACGATCCCCGTAACATCGGTAGTGCGGAAATAAAACTGAGGCCGATACCCTTTGAAGAACGGTGTGTGACGGCCGCCCTCCTCCTTACTTAATACATAAATCTGAGCTTTGAACTTTTTGTGAGGGGTCACGGAGCCAGGCTTCGCGATTACCATTCCCCTTTCGATCTGATCTTTCTCAACGCCGCGCAAGAGCAATCCGACGTTATCGCCGGCACGCGCGTCATCGAGCAGTTTGCGGAACATTTCAACGCCTGTCACGGTCGTCTTCATCGCGCCTTCACGAAAGCCGATGATCTCAGCATCATCTCCAACCTTGACGAGACCGCGTTCAATTCGGCCCGTGGCCACGGTTCCGCGTCCGGAGATAGAGAATACGTCCTCGACTGGCATCAAAAACGGTTTTTCGATATCACGCTTCGGCTCGGGGATAGCTTCATCCAACGCCTTAACGAGATCCATAATGCACTTATTGGCTTTCTCATCAGTTGGATTTTGACAGGCGGGAAGACTGGAGCCGCGGATGATGGGAATCGTATCACCTGGAAAATCGTACTTCTTAAGAAGATCTCTAACTTCCATCTCTACGAGGTCGAGAAGTTCTGTATCTTCAACAAGGTCACATTTATTGAGAAACACCACAACCGCGGGCACGCCGACCTGGCGCGCGAGCAGGATATGCTCACGAGTCTGGGGCATCGGTCCATCCACTGCAGAAACGACCAGGATCGCGCCGTCCATCTGCGCTGCACCCGTGATCATGTTCTTGATGTAGTCCGCGTGTCCCGGGCAATCTACGTGGGCATAATGCCGTTTTTCAGATTCATACTCGACGTGAGAGACCGCGATCGTCACGATCTTGGAATCGTCACGAACCGTACCGCCTTTGGCAATATCGGCATACTCACGGACTGTCGCCATACCTTTGGCCGACAAA
>CAYMER010000137.1:0-5519 GCA_964389345.1 uncultured bacterium
AAGCATTAACGCCGGAATTTTTGGCAACGATTCATTTCTCTCCGACAGAGCAGAGGGTTCTAGATGCTGTTCTAAAGGCGAAAGGCAAGCCGGCACCTTCACTCCAGGCGATCGCCGGTGAAGCCGGGACAACGCCGGCCAGCGTTAGCTTTTATATTGCTTCGATCCGGCGGAAGGTCAGTACTCCGGCGTTTTCAGCTCCGGCGGATGTTCCGGAAGCGGAAGGATCGGATGATGAGGTTGTGACGGCGAAACAGCGTTCGCGCGGGGACCGGCTTAGAGAGATCCAAGGGATCGCGGACGCCTTCCGGGACCGCCTGCGAGGGAAAGAGGCCGCTCTTTTCGAAGCGATCAAGAAGGCTCGTACTCCGGGGGAATTGACGCTCAAGGCTCTCGCTCAGGCGGCCGGAACAACGCCCTTGCGCGCGAGTGCGGTTGCCGGGCAGATCCTTAAGAAGGCAAGCCTCTACGGTTTTCTGGCCGCCGGGGAAGGAATGATCGCCGCGGAAAGCAAGATCCATCCCGAGTCGTTACGCATCCGGCAGTTCGGACGCGGTGAAATACCGGAAGGCGCGAGCACGGAAGCGTACGTAACGACCTGGGGAAAGCTGGGTTTCATTCCTATCAAGGCCGATCCCGCGGATCCCAACTCACGATGGATCGCGAATATCCGGAAAGCAAAATTCAATGGTGTGAAGCTCCATCCGGCAACCCCGGTGGCCATTCTTGTTGAGAAAGACCCCAACCACAAATGGGTGGTGAATGTTTACAGACATCTGGATCTTGGAAAACCGGATCGGAAGCCTGTTCTCACCAATATTCCGGTCAAAGAACTCATGAGCGTCAGAGGCGAAGGGGATCACTGGAAGAATGCTGATCTTGTAGAGATGGATATCATCGCGGCTTATAACGGAAAGGTCCTGGAGCTTTTAGAACGCACTGCTTTCTCACGAATCGTCAAAGGACGGTTTGGGACCGGGACGGTGTGGTTTGACACGAGGGTTACCGGAAAATTCGAAAACAAGGCGGCTGATTTCGGGGAACGCATCCAACTTGTGATCCCCGCGGAAGTCATGAAAGCCAAGAACATCTCGGTGGGTGATGAGGCCGCGGTCCGTGTCGAGCGGGACATGAACGGCCGGCAGATCATCGCGGTTTATTTGAAAGAGGAACTGGAAGCGGAGAGCGGGGCGAGGAGCGAGTCCCGCGCGAAGCCGCTCAGCATCTTCACCCATTTTGCCGGCATGCACCGTTATTACGATGGCTACGAAAAAGCACCGGAACGGGGGATTACCATGGAGGCGGACCTGCCGGGGCTGGATCATGTGGACTACTATTTTGGGAGCATCAACATCAAGCCGCGCGAAGACGGTGAATTGGAACTAAGCGTCGAGATCTATCCCGGTCCGGACGGCAAGAGTAGGGGACGGGCCCAGCTTTACCGGAGCTTTGTCCGTAATTTCCGTGGGGACCCGGAGCGGTCCACGCATGCCGACATCCCGAAAGGCGTCATCATTTTCGATTTTTCTGTAGAGGCGGAAAAGGAGCTTGCGAAACTTCCGGAATATCCCAAAAAAGCCTATTCCCGCATTGCGGTGCATCCGGTGTTTGGTTCGTACATCAAAGTCGAAGTGAACGGCCCGGCCGGGCGGATCAATGTCGCGAATTATTATTTCATCAAGCAATACGGCAAGCATGCGGTGAGCGTCGATTTTGACACCCTGGCGCTTGCTTATTGGCTGCACAGTTGGAAGGACCTGCAGGGCCGCGACATTATTCCTCCGGAAAATTTTACGGTCTTATGCAACGGGCCGACGGCGCGCAATCGCGACCTTACTTATTGGAGAATCCCGGCGGAAATTGTGAGGGCTCCGGTGTCTTTGGAAGGGAGGAACCTTTTGCTGAAACGCGTTGACGCGGGCCGGGACGGGGCCTTCAAATACGAAATACACATCCTCGAAGAATACCGGAAGGACCCGGCAAGGACGCCGGAAATGGTGACGGTACGCAACGCGCATTTCGGTTTTCTGATCCCTTTCCGGGACGAGGAGGAATTCCGGATCCGCCAGCAGATCGAAGAAGGAAAACTGGAGGAAGCGGCCGCGGCGCTTCAGACGCTTTTGAACGGCGATGCGTATAATCGGGAAGCGCTTCCTTTACAACCGTTCCTCCGCGGGCTCTTGGCCGAAAAAGAAAAGATGCGGGCCCTCCCCGAGGACGAGGCCCGGCAGTATCAGCCGGCGAGCGTGATGTCGCAGGGTTTCCGGACAGATGCCAAGACCATTCTTCTGCGCTCGCTCGGGATTGAAGCGCCGGCCATGTCCCCCCTTGTGATCGAAACATCCCCTTTGATGCCCGGCAGGGTACGTCCCGAACGTGGGAATTACAGCGATATCCAAGCCGCGCCTCCGGAGTTCCGGACATGGTTGTCGCCCGGTGAGCGCGAGGTTTTCAAACTTCTCCAGGACGCGATCGGCGGGCCGATGCCCACACCCAAAAGTATGGCGGGGCAATTAGGCAAACCTTCCCTGGCCGTTGGGTCCATCATCGGAGGCATTCGCGCGAAAATGAAACGTTTAAGCGAGAAGGTGGATTCCTCCGTGCCGTCTATTTCGGCGGTGATCCGTGCGCTGCCGCCGGAACTCGAGGAACATCTCAGCGATGTTGAAAGGCAGGTTTTTAAAATCATCCGGGACCATCCGGAGGATCTTTCCAATGAAGCCATAGCGGCTTTGTGGACAACCTCGTCGGGAAGGACAAGAACGCCGGGCAATGTTAGCGTTGTGAAGTTTTACATCCGCGAAAGGGCCCGTGGGCACAACATGCTTATCATCCCGGACATTCAACCGCCCGTGGCCGCGCCGTCCGAGCCGGTTGCTGGCCCAAAGCACCACAAGAAAGGGGATTACGGCGATATTCAGAATATTCAAGAAAGGTTCTCCGAATTCCGCGAGCGGTTGTCTCCGAACGAACAAAAGGTTTTTGATGTGTTGGTCGCGGCAAAGGGCAGTCCCCCACCTTCTTTGAAAACGATCGCGGAGCAGGTTCAAAAAAGCCCAAGTTACGCAAGCTTTCTGATCGATGCGATCCGGAAAAAAGTAAGCAAAATAACCGCGACTTCTGCACCTGTTGCTTCGCCACCAGCTCCCTCAGATGCGGCGGTGGTTGTAGCCGGAACAAAACACCGACGAGGGGATTTCAGTGACATCCAAGCATTAACGCCGGAATTTTTGGCAACGATTCATTTCTCTCCGACAGAGCAGAAGGTTTTGGATGCTGTTCTAAGAGCGAAAGGCAAGCCGGCACCTTCACTCCAGGCGATCGCCGGTGAAGCCGGGACAACGCCGGCCAGCGTCAGCTTTTATATTGCTTCGATCCGGCACAAAGTAGCGGCCTCGCCGGCAGAGCCTTCTATAGTAAAGCCCGGAGGACAGGCCGGAGTTCCGCAACCTGCCGCTCAGGAAAAACCTGTGAAGCGCTCTGTCCGGCATCATGAGCCTGCGGCGCCGGTTGTGCCGGGTTGGGCGGGGCTTGTCGTAGCGACCGGTGCGATGGAAACGGTAGTAAAGGAACGTTTCGGGACTTTAACGCCGAAACAGCAATTTGTTTTGAGCCGCCGTCATGGGCTCGACCGGGAAGTTCTACCGGATGAGCAGATCGCGGAGGAGCTTTCCGCCGAATTCGGCATTGTGGCGGATGTCAAACGGGTTCTTGAGATCGATGAAGATGCCATGGCCGGGATGCGCGGGCAAGGCGCTCCCGCGCGGGGCCTTCGCGGACATCGGAAGGGCGCGGCTGGCGCGGCACCGGAAACCGTCGGGTGGCGGCGGTATTTCAACGAACCTATGTCAGGTCCCAAAACATTCATGGAGCTTTCCGGACGGGCGGCGGGCGCGTTACGTCAAGCCGGGATCAACTATGAACAGCAATTCGAAAATGATATGAGGCCGGGTTCCGTGCTCATGGATATGCTCGAAGGGTTGCCCGGCGTGTGGGGCATCACGATAAGAGAGATCTTTTTATTTTTAAGAAATAACAAGAAATTTTCTCAGGTCGTCCGAAAAGAAGAGCCCCGGCAACCCGCGGCAGCTCGTCAGGCCCCGGAAAAAATATTTCCGGTTCTTCCGGAAGAGTCTAGGGTCCGGTTTGTGCCGGCTTCTGAAATGCCGGAAAGAGTTCCGGAGCCGGTCGTCCGGATCCCGAAGTCTGTTCCTGCCGTACCTCTAAAACCTCCGGTATCTGTTGCTCCGCCGGTTGTTTCTGCTCCTGTTCCTTTCGCGGCGCCGGCCGAAGATGTTTCGTCGCGACCGGTAGCGGTAACTCCCGCGAAACCGTTGTCGTTCGGAACGACTTCTACTCCGTTGCCCCCTCCGTCTCTGGCGCCTGTCCCGGCTCCGGCGCAGGAAAAACCGGTGGATCGGGCCCAGGTCATTACGCATGCAAGAGGGCTTTTGATGGTGGCCCGCGATATGAGTCTCCGACGTCCGGAACAAAGTTTCCGCCGGGCGCAAACGATCGACACGACGAACGGCGTTCTCCGGAATCTCGATTCTTTTACGGATCCTGAAGCCGGGAAGCTTAAAGCGGATCTTCGCCACGCGGTCCGGAACCTCGGCGGGGTTTCTTATGAGCCAGCACCCACTCCTGCTTCAGTACCTTTACCGTCCGTCGTACCGGTCAAGCCGACGATTGTTCCCGCAAAACTTCATGATACTGTTCCGGCAAGAAAACCGGAAATCAAAGGACCCTCAAAAAGAGAGAGGGAAGAGTCCGTGCTTGCGTTGCTGGATCAATTGGGACCCAAGGACCAACAAAGGCCTGTCCCGGCCGTAAAAACCTTCGCTCCGATTGATGTTTCTCCGCAGTCGCAGCCTCCGGCATCGGTTGTCCTGCCCGCTGTTTCTGCGACGGATGTTTCCGAAGTTGCCGGGCAACCTGTTCAATCCATTCCAGTCAAAGATGAAACCGGTTGGAAACGCTATTTAGGCCGGCCTTTAGAAGGTCCCAAGAACTTTGAGGATCTTTCAGCCAGGGCACTGAACGCACTGAGCCGGGCAGGGATTACGGATGAGACGCCCTTTACGCTTGCCACTCACTCTGTCAGCGGCATTATGGATATTGTTGCTGGATCACCCGGGATAGGGGATAGGATTCTGAGAGAGATCCTGGCTTTCTTAATGCATCGAAAGGGGCCGGAGCAGACGCCTCAAGTTGTGGTTCCCACGGCGGAAGAGCGTGTGGATGAAGTGGTCCGGCAGCTGGAAGCGGAGCGTCTTGCCGAAGAGAAGCGTCAAGCGGAAGTAAAAGAGCGGAAAGAGCAGGAGCGGCAGGAGAAGCTCCGCCGGCTTGAGACTCTCATTAAAGACGGCCGCGGATTCCTCAATATGATGGCCCGGCGCAATCTTCCCCGCGTGATCCAAAATGGAATGGAACTCGCCCAAGGCTGGCTTCCGGAGGTGAAAAGTCTGCTTGCGTCCGGAGTCCGGGACGCGGCGTTTTTGGTCCAGGCCCGCGAGCTC
>CAYMER010000138.1:0-7832 GCA_964389345.1 uncultured bacterium
CAGCGCGATAATTGGCAGCTTTCGATGCGGGAAAGACGCCGCGGTTGGCAGCCTCCCCGCGCGCGACCGAATCGCCTTCATGACATCCTGAAGCATCTTGTCGATCAGGATCAGCTCCCCGCCATCTATTTCGCGTTCGGCCGAAAACGCACGGCCACGCTCGCCTGGGAAGTTGCGCATTTCGATCTTATGAGAGACGCTGAGCGTCGCGAGATCCGGGCCCTTTATGACGAACTTCTGGCGCGTTACGACCTGGCCGGCGACAAAACCGCTGAGGAGATACGCCCCCTCATCGAGCAAGGCATCGCCTACCATCACGCGGGCATGCTCCCGACCTTAAAAGAAGTCATCGAACGGCTTTTCACAAGCCGCCTGCTCAAACTCATCTTCACGACCGAAACCTTTGCCCTCGGGATCAATATGCCGGCGCGCACGGTGGTCTTCGATGAACTCGAAAAATTCTACGGCACAGGGTTTAAAACGCTCACCACGCGCGATTTCTTCCAGATGGCCGGGCGCGCAGGCAGGCGCGGCATGGACCCAGAAGGTTTTGTCTACTGCCGCATTCACCCGAGCGATATCGCCTTTCCCGAAGTGGAACGCGTTCTTTACGGGAACCCGGAGCCTGTCCGAAGCCAGCTGAACGCCACGTACGCAACACTTCTGAATCTTTACAAGATGCTCGGGAACCGGCTCCTTGAGATCTATCCCAGGTCTTTTCATTTCTTCCAGTCTTCTAAACGCAAACGCGACGAAGGACTCGAGCTCTTGAAGAACAAGCTCGCGCTTTTGCAGGAAATGGGCTACATCACGGACCAGGGCACCACGGAGACACAAGGCGTCCTCACGGTAAAAGGAGAATTCGCGGCCTCGATCTTCGGATTTGAACTGCTTCTCACGGAAATGTACACGGATGGCGCGCTGGAGCAACTCGACGAGGCGAAACTGAATGTTTTTCTGGCGGGGCTGATCTTTGAGCCACGGAAAAATGATGAAGCGCCGCGACTCGGGAAGGATCACGCCGAACTTTTAAAAATGACCCAGCACTATCACCGGATGATCCATAAATGGGAATGCAATTTCCGCGTCACGCCTCATACCAAGCCGCCTTATTTTCATCTTGCACGACCCATCGAGGCTTGGACGCAAGGCAAGGATTTCGATCATATCTGCAAACTCACCTCGGAAGACGAAGGAAGCCTGGTGCGTTATATCCGGATGGTGATCCAACTTCTGCGGGAAATCGCGAACGCACCCCACGCCTCCGAAGGCCTCAAAGCGAAAGCTCGCCGCGCACGGGGAATGATCGACCGGGATGTGGTGGACGCGGAAAAGCAACTGCGGGTCTGAAAGCTAAAAGGGGTCACACCTAATTAATTATTAATTAGGCGTGACCCCTTTTCCGGTCTTCCTCCTTGATCTCTTCCAAAATAATCGGTAACTTCCATTTTTCAATGCGGCATACGGTATCGTAAGGGCAAAAGCTTTCACAATCGCGGGGCCGCACAGGGATCTCGGAGGCCGCGATCTCTTTCATGAACTTTCGAACAAATAGGAGTGCCCGGTCCAGTGTCTTTTGGAACACTTCATCCGGAAGATAGGAACGGGAAGAGAATTCTTTTTCGAATGCCTCGGCAAGTCCTTCGCAATAAAAACCACTTCTCTTGTGATCACGAATGGAATAGATCTCGGCGCCCAGAGGCGTGAGACCTAGATGCTTTTGTGCGGCCAGGAGATAAAGCGGGAGCTGGAGCGCGGTCCCGAGCTCGAGGTTCGCGGCCCTGAATTTCGAGGAGCGTTTGTAATCCATCACAACGGCGAACTTCTGTCCAGCATCCGTATCGATCCGGTCCACGCGTCCCCGCAATTTGATTCGCTTTCCTTCACCTTCGATCTCGAGAGCCGGGCTGTCCTCTTTCCCGGAATCCCCGAAAGAATATTCCACATGACACGGCTTAAAAGATGAGCTTTGGAGTCGCTCCGTCTCATAGCTTAAAAAATTCGAAAGCATCCGGAAGAGCTCGCGGCGATCGAGGGCTTCCTCGTAGGGTTCTGTCCAGAGCATCGGATGCTGTTTGAAGCCCTCTTCCATTTCACGGCGAATAAACTCCTCGAGCGCCTCTTTGGAATTCTTTTTCTGCTTCGGATCAAAATACTGCTGAAGCACATGATGCAGGATGCTTCCTTTCTGCATCGCGCGGATATCCCCGCCCACCTCTTTCAGCTTGAGGACTTTGTCGGAAAAATAACGGAAAGGACATTTGGCATAAGTTTCAAGCCTCGTCGGGCTCGTTTCTGGGATCTCGAAATAGCCTCCTTTCAGGATCTTCTCATCCAAGATCTTTGCTTCGACGGGCGTCAGAGCGGAAAGAAGTCGCTCGCGACTTGCGGAATCGCCGGAAAGTTGGGCTAAAACCTTGCTCAGGTCGAGCGCCAGGCTCCCAGCGTTCCGGAGAGCGCCGACCACCGCAGCTTCCAATTCCCTTCGCGTGATCGCCTCGCCGATCGCGGGGAAAGGCCGCGAAAGATCCTGGCGTATCACAGGCACCTGCCCCTGGAAAAGATCTTTTACCTCTTCGAGATAGAACGAAGGCAGGGATTCTTTCCCCTCAAAATCAAGATGTGGACAGCTTAAGTAGAGCCGTTCCTTCGCGCGTGTGACCGCAACATAAAAAAAGAATCTCTCAATGTCCTGACGAGGAAGGCATTCGGCAAGGGGATGCTCCATGCCGCCATTCATCAGCTTCCGTTCCCAATCCGAAAGCAGCGGATCTTCGCGAACCTGCATGGGAAAAACTTTTTCCAGTAGGCCCGCCACGAAGACGACCCTGTATTCTTTCTGCCGGGCCAGCGACACGTCGTAAACCTGCACCCGGTTCTTGTCGCGCTCGTGGAGTGAATAAACGTCTAATTCCACAAGACCGAGAAAATGATCGGTGAAATTCTCGAAAGAGATCTCCGGAAGCTTCGCCCTCAGGAAATAGCTCTGAACCTCCTCCAGCAAAGCCTCGAATCTTCTGACGCAAGCCGCGTCCCGCCGCGTGAAAGACGTGTAGCGGTCGCTTACCTCCAAGATCCCGAACGTACCATACACAGCCCGCTTAAATATCCGGGCATGATCTTCCGCAGTCTTCGCCGTCCGGAACCGGTCCTCAAGTTCCACAAGAACCTTAAACGTTTCCTTCTTTTTTTGATTGAAATCGGCCAGGCCTTCCTCGTCTTCCAGGTTCCAATCCGTGAGCCAGACTTCACGGCCCTGACTTTTATTTTCTTTTGATGAATGGCGGTCAGGACCGCCCCAATTTCCACTTGGAAATTGATTGGTATTGAGACGGGTACCCGCCACGCCCGCTACAAAAGACTTTTGCTCGAGTTCCGCGAGCCATTCTTCATCCTTAGTTTCATCTTTTCCAAGACAGCGAACATAGCCGGACTTCAGGAAAGCAAAAACATCCTCCCTCGTCCAGTCATTACGGAAAATAGAAAGAAGCGACGCGGCTGCGGTGATCCAGGAGGAAAATTTCAAACGGTCGCGTTCATGGATCTCAGCCGGAATCCCGTAACGCGCAAAAACTGCGGCAATCACCGGCGCATAATGCCTGATCTGACGGAAAAGAACCGAGAAATCGCTGTAGCGGTAGTCCCCTGTCGCGTAAAGTTTGTGGATCTGGCGAGCAATGAGCTCGATCTCACCTTCGGTCCCGATGGCGTCCAGTATCACGATATCTTCAGGGGGTCTGACCCCTTTTTCACAGAAAAATGGGTCAGACCCCTTTTTTGTCTCGGTCCCTTTAAACAGATTCTTCTGTAAAAAAAGAAGCGATGGTTTTTGGGTGCGATACGATCGCGGCTTCATCAACTGGACCTTGAATCCGAGCTTTTCGAGATCCCGCTGGGTCTGGCTCACGGCCTCAAAAGCTTCTTCGCGTTCCTGACCCTCTTCTTTTGTAAGCGTGATCGTAATCTGCTCCGTAATGGCAGAAAGTTCCCGGAGGTATTCCAGCTGTAAATTCGAAAAATCAAAAAAACCATCGATCCAGATTGCTTTAAATCGCGGGAGGGGGTCAGGCACCTTTTTCTTTTCGTCAGAAAAAGGTGCCTGACCCCTTTTTCTCTCCCGGAAGAGGCCCAAAGCGTCCTGGCTATCCCGGAGTCCTTGCGCTTTCAGCCTGTCTTCATATTGTTCATAAAAATCGGCGAGCGCTTCGTACTTCGTGCCATAGGCCGGCTCAAAGCCCTTGAGCACGTTCATGCGTTCTCGGAAAATCTCCGGAGAGATACAGGACTCTTTGAGCTCGGCAATGAACTGCGCCATCAGGCCCGGGAACCCCGGCTGCCCGCACACTCCCTCGAAATAATCCCACGCATTCTCGCGAATAAGGTCCCGGATGATCATCGTGCGTGCCAGGCTGGAGGCCACGGGAATATCATTAACGCAAAAAATATCCCCCGCAAGCCGGGAGAGCGTGGTCACGCGCTTGTGGAAAAATCCTTTGAGGCCCCGCTGGATCAAAAGCGAGACCACGCGCTCGGTGTGTTCTGCGGAGGGAACGACGAAGAAAAGATCTGCGGCAAGCGGATCGGCCGCACTGGAAAGAGCCGCTCCAAAAGAATTAAGAAGTTCGTGCGTCTTCCCGCAACCGGCGGGGCCGATCAATAATGTTTTCGACATACTATTATCAGGATGGTGGAAGGTGGATGGAGGATGGCGCTAAACGAAAAACAAGGCGATGGTCGCCATCCGCCATCCGCCATCCTTTTTTATTTTTCATCGACCGCACAGCTATCCTGATTCTCCCAAAGCGTGACTTTGGAGACCGGAAGTTTCATGCGGAGGGCTTCACGAAAGATCCGCCGCGCAAGCATCTCCGCGGTCGGGTTCTCTTCCACAAGCACCACCGGCTCGCCGGCTTTTTTCAGAAGCTTCGCGAGCGGGTCCTTTGACCAGAGGATCATTTTATGATCGAGATTTTGGTCGATCCATTCGCCGATCGTCCGTTTGATATCAAAAAAATCCACGACCATTCCTTTGGGATTGAGTTTCGGGGTTGCCATCTCGATCTCGACGCGCGCGCTATGCCCGTGAAGATGAGAGCACCGATCATGCCCTCCGAGGAGACGATGCCCGTAATTGAAATAGATCATCTTCGCAACTTTAAACATGAATGACTCCTCAAGCTTAAAAGGCTAAAGAAACTGAATAGGTCCGAAAGGCCTCTTTAGCTTTTTCAGCCTTTTGGGCCTCTTGATCCTTTTGCTGATTATGGCCGATTTACAAGGGCAAGTCCAATTTTCCATTAGAAAAATCAAAGGTTGACTGGGCTAGCCCTGGCAACCCCCTATCAGAAGAAAAGAGTCCCGCTGCTATTCATCCCGCCGCCACAAAGGCGGGATGGGGCAATCCTGACTGCCATAATGGAAAAGAAAATCAAAGTCAGGATAGATGCCAGGACAAGTAAACCCCGGACCAATACGTCTGCGCGCCCAGCGGAAGGCGTACGGCGATAAAAATTTTTTTCGCCATAGCTGCGCCGTACACCGTATTCCGTACGCCTTATCTTCCCACGGACAGAAGCTCTTTCACATCTTCCGAGTATCGTATAGAATGGCTCCTCCTTCAAGTAAGCTGTTCTCATTTTATGAAAGGGATTGCTAAATGTCCGAGATTTCGGCCAATGACCTGGAAAAGAAACTTTATATCGAAGTGGACGGCCAGCCGCATTTCGTGCTCGACGTCAAATTTGCAGCGCCAACCGCGCGAGGGGCTTCGACCATGGTTAAGGCGAGGGTGCGTAATCTTCTGAATGGCGCCGTGCAGGACAAAACGTTCAAAACAAGCGAGAAATTCCAAGTCCCGGACGTGGAAAAAGTACCGGCGGTCTTCCAATACATTTCGGGAACAACCTATCACTTCATGGATAACGTAGCTTATGAGGAGTTCTCACTCACAGCGGAAAAACTGGGAGAACAGAAGCTTTATCTCAAGGAGAACCAGGAAGTGCTGGCCCTGAAACTGAACGGCGCGGTGGTTTCGTTGGAACTTCCCGTGTATGTCGAGCTAGCTATCACGGAGACCGACCCAGTCGTTAAAGGAATCTCGGCCTCGGGGCGGTCGCTTAAAAAAGCAAAACTCGAAACAGGGTTGGAAGTCCTGGCGCCGCTCTATGCCGAAGCAGGAACGGTCCTGCGCGTGAACACCGAAACCGGAGAAGTGTCCGGCCGCGCTTAGGGATCCGGCGTCTTCCGTCGAGGCCTTCCTCGATATTTTTTATCGCCCCTTGAGGCAGGCCTCGACGGTAACGCCGCTTTGAAACCTTAATTAATGACCCGATCCCTTTATCTTACCGCCGAGATTCGAGGCCCCTTTTCCGATGGTGTTTCCAGCGGCCGAAATAGCATTTCCCTGTGTCTGGATCACGGTTCCCACCACGTTTCTTTCGGCAGAATTGATTTTCTCTGCTCCGGAATTAGCATGCTCCGCCACATCACCTAACGTGGTACTACTGACAGTGTGCCCAACGCTCGATGCTCCGGACTGAACGTGTCCCGCCGCATCGCTTAATGAGGTGTTACTGACAGTGGATCCAACGCTCTTCGCTTTTGCCTTTGCTTTACTGAATAACCCTGCCTGGCTTGCGCAAGGCAAAGCCAGCAAGAACATGAACACCACGACCGCTACCTTTCTACACATACTTCCCTCCTTTTGGCCTCCCGACCGTTTAATGAATACCCAATCCTTTTAATTTATTGCCGACCTTATGGCTCCCTTGCGTGATCGCATTACCAACCTTTTCTTGCCCTGACCCGCCTACCGAAATGGCAACTCCCACTGGTTTGGAGACGTGTGATACGCCACCACCCACTACCTGAGCTCCCTGCCCGGCTAGAGAATTTGATTTTCCCACTACCCAGCCTCCGCCATCAACTACCTCGCCGACAGCCCCGCCCGGTGCATTTACCATCATGATTCCGGTCTCTTTTACAGCAGACCCGGTAAACGACGCCGCATCGCCCGCAGCGTTCTTTACGCTGGACCCAGCGCTCTTTGCCTTCGACTTTGCTTTACTCCATATCCCCGCCTGGCTTGCACAAGGCAAAGCAAGCAAGAACATGAACATCACCACTGCCACCTTTCTATACATACTCCCCTCCTTCCGGCCTCCCGGCCGTTCTTTGAACTGTTTTTAGAAAGAACTTTTGTTTCCTTCCTACTCGATCCCCACTCCGGCATCGACGGGAGCATCGGACATCGGAAGATTCTCGGGAGCCCTTTCACCGGGCATGGAATCCGAATCGCCTTCAAAAGCAGAAGGATCTGATTCGCTCTCCACCGCCTGGTCAGAAACCTCCACAAGTCCTTCATCCACAGCATGCACCGCCGACGCTCCCGACAAAGAGACAAGAAAAAGAACCGCCAACCCATAAACCATTTTTTCTTTCACGATCTTCTCCTTTGATGGAACGCGTTATTCATACTTATTGAACGAACTGATCTCTCTCAAAACTTTCCTTGCTTTAGGGACGATCTTATCTTCCGCAGCATAGCCGAGGGCGATCACGATATCGATCTTTTTTCTTTTGGGGATTTTCAGTTCGTCTTTTAGAGCTTTTTCGTCGAACCAGCCCATCCAACAGCTCCCGATCCCGAGTTCCTGCGCCTGCAGGATCAAATGTTCGCACGCGATCCCGATATCCACAAGACAATAACTCGTGTCCCGGATCTGGCCCCCAAACGACGCCAGGAATTTTTCTTTTTCCGAAACGACCGCCACAAGCACCGGCGCTTCTTTGGCAAATTTATTCATCGTATAAAGGCCAGAAAAGATCCGATC
>CAYMER010000139.1:0-9323 GCA_964389345.1 uncultured bacterium
GCGTAAAACACAAGCCCGGAAACGCCCGAGACTACTGACCCAAGCGTGATAAATAAAGGAAAATTCATTCCTCCTAGAAAACTTGTCGTATGCGCCGTAAGTCCTGCCAGTAAAAATGTACCCACCAGCAATTCCAACACAACGGTGGATTGGCTCGCCATTTCAGGTGATACCCAGAATCTCAACAAAGGCGCTGCCACTACCGCCAAGGGAACGGCTGCCGCCAGTCCGATCACAAAACAAAGATTGAGTCCTCTTGCAAATATTCGATCAATGTTTTTCTTATCACCCAGCGCTGAAAATTCACTCACCATCGGAAAAATGATCTGCATCATTTTTCCATTGATTCCATGAACTAACTGGGCAACCTGCTGAGGCACTGTATAAAACGTGATCGCCGCCATTCCGATCCATCTTCCGATCAAGAGGGTATCCATTTGGGCAAACAACAGGCTAAAGACGCGAAAGCCCACCATATACACACCGAACAAAACGGTGCGTTTAAACATTCTCCATTGGAATGAAAGACGCAACGGTATCCCGGGCAATAACTTACGCGCGGCGATCACGTAAGCTATGATCGCGATCATATTGGAAAATAGATTTGCCCACACAACGCCCAGAAGCCCGTAACCTAAAAACACTGCCGCAACGGTGCTCAGCGTAGTCACAGTGCCAAATCCAATAGAGATACCATTAAAAACATCGAAGCGTTGCAATCCCGTAGGAATGGAAGAACCCCACCATGTGATCATGCTCAAGAAAAAACCAATGCCGGAAAGCCGAAACGCCCAGATGCTTTCCTGCTGGTACTGGGGCGGAATTGTAAATAAATGCGTAGAAAACCAACCCGAAAAAATCCAGATCAGGATGCCACCGGTCAGCCCAAACACCGTAAAGGTCGTGAGGGTTGTGCCGAGCAACTCCGCCATTTGAGGCTTATCGTTCTGCACGTGATACTCTGCGAGGTACTTCGTAACTGCGCCGTTCAATCCCAAATCTAACAACGCAAAATAGCCGGTGATCGAAACAACTAGACCGCGTATCCCATAGGCATCATTTCCAAGACCTCTCACGATGAAAGGTGTCGCAAAAAAAGCAAGCAACACCGGCCAGCCCCAAGCCAGCGCACTGGTAAGAAGGTTGACGATCGCCATCTCAGAACGCGACAGGGATTTTCGGTTAGACATCCTTCTTCCCTTCCGCCTTTTTCCACGCCTGCAAGATCGACTCGCGAATATTTTGATAGGTTTGTGGCGTCTTGGACCGCCGCTTCTCCCAAATATAGACAAACCGCATCATGGAATAGGACAAGTAGGCAAATGACAAAGCCATGCCGTCCCATCCCATGAGCCATGTTCTGCGTCGGAAAACTACGATAAAGAACGATTTCAACACCACCATTAGCGCCGCTCGCAACGAGAGATCCGACAACTGAGCGCGCGCATCGGCATGCCAATATCGCATATGCCGCTCCATCATGATATCAGCGGTTGCATGAGTCAGGTGGTACATGCAAGCCCGACTTGAGCGGGACATTTTATAGTGGCGTCGGCTATCAAAAACCAAAGCGGCGTGAACGTTGTTATCATTAATTTTCGCAATGCTCTTCCGGAAAACAACAGGGTTCAATGCGCTGTGCCACGGCGAACGGGCCGTTTCCAGGCCCAACACATAGCGTCGAAAAGGCACATGGATCACATCGTATGGGAAATCTGCACGTTGGGTCAGCTCGCGGATCTGCGTCGCAAGTTCGGGATGGACCAGATCGCTGGCGGTCGTCGCAAGAACCCATTCACTCGTGATATTCTCAAATGCAATTCTGAGTTCATCCGATCTGAACTCCCTGTGAGGCGTGGTAATTATTTTGTCCGTATATTTCCTCGCGATCTCGCAGGTGCGATCCGTGCTTTCCTTGTCCAAGATCACGATCTCGTCGCACCACATCAACGAACGAAGGGTCGCCTCGATACGCGATTCTTCATTGAAGACAGACATGCTTGCCGTAATGGTCATCTTGAAATCCCTCCGAACAGTGTCCGTGAAAAACTTTTGAATCGCGAAGCGCCGGCACCCATAAACGCTTTGGCGAGACATACTTTTCTTTTGAATCCAGCCGACCTTTTCCAGGCTTCCGGAAAATACCTCGCAAATATATCTGACATCCCCTTTGCTAAAAAGGCGGCCTCAATGATTGTTAGCAAAGTACTCCAGAGGCCATTGTCCGTCATCTTCTCGATCGTTTTCTGGTCATCGTACGCATAAGAAGCCACTCTTCGCCCCAAGGCTTCAGTCTGCTCAAGGAAATCTGGTTTGCGCCAAGTGGCCCACATATAATTCTTCTCATGCCGCTTATAGACAGCAAACGGAGTTTTCACTTTGACCACGGGAAAACGACCGGCAATTCGGTACCAGTATTCGGCATCGGCGCTATAGATAAACCGCTCGTCAAAACCGCCCATTTCGTCGACAATCTTTCGATGCCAAAAGTTGCCTGACACAATGGGGAGTCTCAATGTCCTTAGAGTTTCTCTCCCGGCAGCGCAGCAAACCATGTCCTCATTCAGGGAAGTATCTTGCAAGATCAGTGAATGTTTGGACGTATTTTTCATGATAGCCACCGCCCGCTCGGTCGCTCCTTCACGATAACAGTCGTCATCGCAGAGAATCCCCATCCATTGGCCGGACGCATGCGAAATGCAGGCATTCCAGTTCCGAACCATTCCCAGATTGACCTCATTCCGGTAAAACTTCACCTGAGGATATCCCCGCAAACCATCCTGAAGCTGTCCTGCGATCGGCTCTCGGGAGCTATCATCGACCACAACGATTTCGATTCCTTCGGAAACCGGCCCGATACTTCACACCGCTTCCAGAACGGATTCAAACCGGTTCCAAACCGGGATCAGCACGGACAAAAAAATCGCGGAGTCCTTATTCATGTCCGGCCCTGTGACCGCGCAAAATCAAGCGTGCGACATATTGCATCCCGTAACGAGGTCCGGACCGTAAGACCTAATTCGACCCGGGCTCTTTCGATTGAAGGTACATAACACGGCGGTAAGCGTCCCGGCACCGCGTCTTGCATGACCTTGATGTCGTTCTTGGTGCCTGCGCAATCCCGAACCAGCTTGGCCAATTCCAAAATCGAAATCGCCTGATCGGACCCGACGTTGTGCGGACGTCCGTGCTCACCCCGGATGAGGATCGTCCACAACCATTCAGCGAGATCCGCCGCATAGAGATAAGACCTCATGGGCGTGCCATCACCCTTAATAATAATCGAGCGATTTTCCAAGCAATCGCGAATGAAATTTCCGATCGCAAAATGGACATCGAGATTCAAATGCGGTCCCACAAACGCGAAACAACGCGGCAGCAACGCGATGAATCCGCAGCGCTCCCCTGCCTCAACGCACATCTGCTCCGCCAGTAGCTTACCTTTTCCATACGCGGTGAGCGGCGTTCCAGAATAGTCTTCAGAGATATGACTCATTTCAGAAGGCTGAGGACCATATACAGCGCCAGAGCTTGTTAACATGAGCCGGGATACCCCGGCTTGAGCGGCAAAGTCCAACACCCGGCGCGTTCCATCAACGATCACGGAATACATCTCGTTAGGATCCTCCTGCTCAAGTTTCGAGCTAGATTCGGTTGCCGCGTGAATGACGAAATCAAAACTTTCCTTTGAAAATACAAAAGTTCGGATATCCCCACGGACCCATCGGATCGTCGGCTCACTTTTAAGCCTGGGGCGACTGGAAAGAAATAAATCTGGGTCGCGCGAGAGAACGGTCATTTCCGCATTCAATCCAAACCCCTTATTGCAGCGAAGGAAACTCTCCAAAACCCATATTCCGAAGAAACCTGTTCCACCTGTAATGAAAAGACGCTTATTCTGAAGGCTCCCCCAAAGATCTTTCGAGTGATCGAGAATGTCCGCCAAATCCTTTTCAAGCGGGTTGGACCGTGATGATTTCATCTCGAGATTAGAGGTCATAGAGCTTGATGGTCTCGTTAGTTAAGCACAATTCTTCCCGAATCTGCTTTTCGATGACCGCCTGAAAAACACGTGATGAGATCAGGATGGTCTCAGATCGTCCCTTCAACTCTTGGGGCGAAAGGATCGGGATCTCATTCAGTCGTTTTCCATGATAACGGGGATTGGAATCCACAAAAGCCCGGATATCCGCTTTTCCAAGTTGGCCCGTCGCCAAAAGATGCAAGGTATGAGTGCCGACTCCCCAGACGATCACGGGTGTTCTCCGGTCCACGATCGCTTGGATGGTTTGATGGATCCTTTCTTCCACTTTTCGCGACTTCTCTATGTACTTCGTCAGGGCCGGTGCCGTGACGGTATCCGGAACAACAGGCGCGGCCGTAAGGACCGACTCCTCTTTTCGAAAGATAGCCGTCACAACAGGCATCACGGTACCGACAGTCTGTTCCCGGATCTCATGTTTTGAAAGTACGGAGACAAATCCGTGGCAACGCATCAAATTCTCTAGCGATACACTGGAGAAAAAATTGATGTGTTCGGTGCTGAACTCCTGATAAGGCGCGTCGGGCCACTTCGCAAAATCCACAGCATCGGGGACTTCGATAAAAATAAGCCCGCCCACCGCAAGCATTTCCCGCATCAGTCCCAGGATCGCGTTCATGTCACGCATGTGTTCCAGAACACCGGCTAGAATGATGCAGCCGAAAGACAGCTCCTTGGTGACATTCTTGACCGCAGCAACAGGACCGGTTACGACAGTGACGTCATACAATCGACGAGCGCCTTCCGAACATACGGGCGATGGATCGATTCCAAGAACATTCTTAAATCCCCGCTCCATGAAAAGAGCCAACAACCGTCCTGTCGCACAACCTACATCCAGTAAGCGAACGTGAGGATCCGGAAGGAACGGAATGAGGCTATCCGCGATACCCTCAAAACGCTTGCGATCATGCTCGGTCTCCTGGCCTCCGCGATCCTGATACTCATATTTGGACATATCCCGGTAATGCACGTCAAACTCATCCTGTGTCGGAATGTGATCCGCAAAACAAAACCCGCAGTCGCTACACGCGGCCACATCATAGCCCTGGAGCAAGCTTCCGCTCGACATTTCGAAGAAGGTTTGACGGAATAGTAAATGACTGTTCACACTACCGCATACCGCACAAGGACGTTTAGGATAGCGTTCCTGGAAAGGCACGGCGTTCATGGTAAGGCCTCACGATTCAACCGGCTTACGGGAACGGCATAACAGACCAGATCCCAACCCTCTTCGTTATGCGGTCGCAGAAAAAAACGGTACTGCTCTGAGAAGGAACGGATCAAGAGCGGAATGCGCCAAAGGTGATCGGGTTGATGATAAACCGAGATCGCCAGCACGGGTAAATGCTGTTTTATGGAATTCCGGGCTCCTTCTAAGGCATCCATCTCGGCCCCCTCGATATCCATTTTGATGAACGTGGGTTTCTCTGAGCAAAGGATCTCGTCCAAACAAAGGCTTTCAACTTCGAAAGCTCCGGAGGCACTCACCCCAGCAGATGGTAACCCCGTCGCCGCGAAACGCAAGGTCTCCCGGCGCATTCCCACAGCGTTCGGCAAGACGGCGGTGCGTGCGCGCCATCGGTCAGATAGCGTGCTGAGGCAGTTTTCCAAAGATTTAAGATTGAGTGGATCCGGCTCGATCGCGAGATACTTCCCTTGAAATAAAGGAAACTTCTCGGCAAACACGCGCATTGAATCTCCATCATACGCACCACAATCCACGACCACCTCGTTGCTCCCCAGTTCAAAAAGGTCGTCTGCTAAGTATTGAGGATGAGCTACGGGCGAAGGCAGCGCGTCAAAATCCAGAAAAAATCTCCAGCGGAGCTGCGCCAGATATTCATAGCGGGAGGCAGAATCGCCCCACAAAACAAAGGCCTGAGCGATCTGCCCGGACTGCGGCAGAAGTGATTGAGGTAAACCGAGCGCATAGTAGGGTAAGAAAATATCCGGGTATTTCCAAAAAAGTGCGGCAAATGATACAACTTTCGAACACCCTAACTCGCACAACTGTTTCCGTGTTCTTTCAAACCGGTGTCCCCCGCCGGCTCGCCACACGGTCACAACAAAAACAGCACGCTCCGCGAATCGACTCGCCGCTTCTTGCGGGCTCAGCACGGTAAGACCCTCGATTCGCATCCCCCACAGTTGGGAGTTGTTATCGACAAAAGCCACCGGCTCAATACCTGCTTGCCGAAGCCCGGCAAGAGTCTTACGCCCAAGACCACCCGCCCCGAACAGGACGATGTGATCCGCAAAGGGTCCTGCAACCTCGTCAAACGCACTTTGCGCACGCTTTCGGGCCGAAGCGACGGGCTCCTCCAAAATGGCCTTCAGCTGTTCTTCCTCGGACATGACCTGAACCTCTCCGCCTTTTACGGCAAGATGTTTTCCTGGATCATCCATGCATTTGCGAGTCGCTCCCGGAACGATCCGCGATCATGTTTTCGTCGAATTCATCTCTAGGCAGGAACGGCCAGAGATCTTCCATGGGTTTCGAAATGATCTTTCCGTCCGGCTTGACTTCATTGGACACCTTGGGCTGGGTCATAAGATCGGGATCGACCATCACCTCACAAATGACCGGTCCAGGCGCATTCAAAATCTCCGCAACTTTTTCTTTCAGATTTTCCTGAGTCTCGAGCTTGATAGCACGCAGTCCATACGCCGCAGCGATCTTCATCGTATCTGGCAAGGTCAAACCGCTGGCGGGATCACAGGCTACGTGATGGCCGTTAAAAAAACGGTTCTGGGTGGCACGGATGGACGCATAGGCGTTGTTATTGAGAACAAAAAGCTTGATCGGCAGATCGTACCGCTTGAGCAATTCCAGTTCCTGGATATTGTGTTGAAAGCCGCCATCGCCGATCAAACAAGTCGTCCTTTTTTTACCGCTGGCGATACAAGCCCCGATACTAGCCGGAATGCCGAACCCCATGGAACCCAACCCGGGCGAATTGAACATCCGCTGTCCCTCCTTGACCCGGAAGGCCTGCATGGTGATCTCGCTGCAACTCCCCGAGCTCCCCGGAACGATCACATCATCGGATGTCAACAGATCGGCGAGCACATTGACAAGGGCGTAAGTATTCACCAACCCTTTCTGGGTCTTGAATTCCTCCAGGATCACAGGGTATTTCGCCTTCCATTCGCGGCACCTTTTGAGCCAATCCGCCGCCCGCGTGCGGATCTTCGGGACCCTACGCTCCAAGGCTTCCAGGAAGCATCCGGCATCCGTATTAAAAATGACATCGATCTTCGTATCGATCTTGCCGATCTCGTTTTTATCAACATCGACGATGATTCTTTTCGCCGACTTCGCAAAATTTTTATAGCTGAAGGCCACTTGGCCCGTATCGAGCCGCGCGCCAATGCAGAGGATCAAGTCGGCATTTTGCTGCGCAAAGTTAGCGCCTCGCTGGCCGATAGCCCCAGGACGACCAACATACAGCGCGTGGTCTTCTGGCAAAAGATCGATGGCTTTCCAGGTCGTCAAGACCGGGATACTGAGCTTGGGAATGAGTGCTCTGAACTTTTCGACGGCACCTGCCAGACGAATGCCATTCCCGGCCAGGATCACCGGACGTTTCGCTCCGTTGATCAACTTCACCAGCTCCTCGAACTGCCCGCCCCATTCCTTTTCATGATCCATGGGCGCAGGAGCCTTGAAACCTTCCAGTTTTTCTTCGTCAATGATCGCACCTTGAACGTCCAACGGGATATCGATCCAAACCGGACCGGAACGCCCTTCCTTCGCAAAATAGACCGCCTTATCCAGGTGGTATTGAATTTGGTCGGGCTCCATCACGGTGGCCGCATATTTGGTGATTGGTTTTACCAAGGACACGATATCCACTTCCTGAGGTCCCATTTGGCGGACGCCTTTTTCAGCGAGCAGATCCGCCCTTTTGACCTGGCCGGAAATGATCAAGACCGGTATGGAATCGATCCAGGAAGCGACGACACCCGTAATGGCGTTAGTCCCTCCGGGTCCCGTGGTCACGAGGACCGCACCGATGTTCTCGGTGTATTGACTGTAGGAATCCGCAGCAATCGCCGCAGCCTGTTCATGTAAATTCGCAACGAGTGTCAGCTTTTTATTTTTCCCGAGAGAATCCACCAAATGCATGCACCCGCCGCCCGGCAGCATGAAAACCGTTTTGATGCCGAGCCCCGCGAGATAATCCATTACAAAATCAGAAAGTTTGATCATGGCTTCGACGTTCCTTTAATGAGTCTATTGAGTTTTTTAAGCACATCGGTGATTGGCAGACCTTGATTCCACGGCTGAGCCACTAAAAGCCCTTCCACTCCGACTTTCACCGCTTCACGGATATTCTGTCCGCTGTCGTCCACGAGGACATCCGCTTTCCCGAACCATGCCAGAAAATCCGACTTGGACCGGTCATACATCGGGATCGTCTCGCCGCTCCGCATCGAAGGCACGAAGTTAAAGCTTCGGATCCATTTTCCAAAATGCTTGATCACCCAATGCGCAGACCGGTGGGCCAAGGCCCGCGGCACCGCGGTGAGCGCCAAATGGCGTGCCTGATCGCCATAAGCCTCGAACCAGGCCAGGATCTCTGGATCGGGATTCATGTTCCAAAAAGAATCGGACCGTCGGAAGTCGTCCAGAGAATCAAGATACTCGTCCTTTGTGCAGCCGAGGATCCGCTCCGGCGGATTTTCGGTGATCCCGTCAAAGCGAATTTGGGAGCCCGGATGTGCCGGAAGCCACTGCTCCACAAGCCAGCAGCGCATCAGGCCGTTCAGAACATCATCGACATCCCAGGCGATGGTTAGCATCACGAAAATCCCGTTTACTTGATCGACTTGTACAGCCAATCGGAACGGAAGGTAAGTTCCGTTTTCCGGTCTTTGTTATCGGCGACGGCCGCATCTTCATAAAAAGAATCATTCTTATAGTGGGTCGTTGAAACCTCTTCAAACACAACACCCTCTGCGGTGGCAAAATCATGATTGACGCCTCTTTCGACGGTCAGCATGTCTCCCGCCTTAAGAGGTCTCTTTTCCTTCCCGATCGTTGCCTCCATGCTCCCGTAGAGGACATAAAAGGTTTCTTCTTTTTTTTGATGGAAATGGAACGGATGTTTCTGTCCGGGAAGCATAATGATCAGTTTTTTACAATATTCCCGGTTAATGCAGTTTAGAATCGCCGCTCCCCACTCCTCATACCGCTCGATCCCATAATGATGGGACAGCTAGATCGGAAGAGCACACGTCTGAACTCCAGTCACCGGCTATGATCTCGTATGCC
>CAYMER010000140.1:0-3029 GCA_964389345.1 uncultured bacterium
GATCGAGACGTCCCCGGTCAGGATGCCGACGGTTTCTTTCCCGAAACGCTCCTGGAAATCGCGAAACTTTTGATTGCTCAGGGCCTTGATCGGGGCGGTGTAAATGACCTGTTCACCGCGCGCGAGAGCTTTTTCGACGGCCTTTTCGGCGATGAGCGTCTTGCCAGAGCCTGTCGGCGCTGAAACAAGCAGAGAATGCTCTTTTTCGATCCACTCGATCGCCTCGATCTGGAACGGATCCAATTGGAATGCCATAAGCGCATTATAGCGTACGGTGTAAGGAGTACGGCGAAAAAAACGCATGGCTACGTCGTACGCTGCACGCCTTTCGCCTTCCAAGATTTGCAATTTGCTTTTCCAGGGAGGTGGGGGTAAACTACGCGGAATTCGGCCAGTCTTGCTGATGCCGATCTTCAGTGTTCTGTCGGATAACGAAAGGTAAATTCGGTTTCCTATGAAATCTAAAATCCTTTCCTGCCTTGTTTTCGCGGTTTTCTGTTTTTCTTCAGTTCCAGCCATTCTTGCGGAGGATCTCCAAAACGAGGTTCAAAATGTGCGCCGGGAGACGCGGAGCGTTAAGCAAGCCGTTGGGGCGGCGGAACAGTCCAAAGAGAAAGAACAGACGGACAAGTTCAAGACCGGCGTCACGTATGCTGACATCCTCAAAGACCCCGATAATATCGCCTTGAATGCCCGCTACGCCCAGGACCAGATCGCAAAGGGAGAGCTTTTGAGCGCGGCCGCGACTCTCGAACGTATTCTGATGGTCAATCCCAACCTCGCCGATGTCCGGCTTCTTTATGCCGTGGTCCTGTACCGCCTGGACAGCCTGAACGAGGCCGAGAAAGAACTGAGTGCCTTGAAAGCTGTGACGCTTCCTCCGGCGATCCGGGAGCAAGTGACCGCCTATGAGAAAAAGATCAAGCAGAGGAAGCGCCGCACGCACTTGAGTTTGCGGCAAAGTAATGGTTGGGGCTATGACACGAATCGTAATGCCGCCCCGATTTCGAAGCAACAGCTGGTCAATAACGTGGCGACGGATGTCCTGGCAACCGACGGCCGCACGCCTGACACGCATTTTCTTAATGTCTCGAGCCTGGACGTGACCCATGATCTCGGGTTTCAGGCCGGCCATTCGGTCTTTGGCTCTTTCACTTATTTTCTCCAGGACCAAACCCAGGTGAGTTCTTTGGACCTTGGCTCGTACCAATATGAGCTCGGCGGGACTTACAAAAGCAAGTGGTTCGATTTTACGCCTTCTTTCATCGCGAGCTATATCTATCTTTCCAGCGAGAGCTTCCTAAGGACGCAGGGAGGGAATTTTCTTTTCGAACGTAACGTGACCAAGAAACTCAAGGCTTTTTATGATTTCAAGATCGAGCGCCAGGATTACATGGATATTTCTGAGGACACGACCTCTCATGATCGCAAGGGTCCGGAGTTCGACAATTTCTGGGGTGCCAGCTACATCATCACCCCGGTCATGAAGTGGGCGACGGCCATCGGGTACTCGGACAAGACCGCCAAGCAGGATTACAACGCCTACAACCGCCTCAGCCTGAATAATACGCACACATGGGTTCTGCCCAAGGGCCAGTTCCTGATCAATACTTTCAATGTGAACTTTGATGATTATAAAGCGCCGGAATTTTCCGTCGGGTCGCTCAACCGCCATGACAAGACCTTGCGCTATCGCGCAACCTACGGCGTACCTCTCGGGACAGTTTTCTTTGGCAAGATTCTTCCCAAGCCGATGAAGGATATCGTTCTCACGTTCTCCTACGAATATTATCGCGCGTTCTCCAATATCACCAATTACGCTTACCAGAACAACAAGCTTGAGGGGATGCTCACCAAACGGTGGGAGTTCTAACGCCGCATCACATTAAAATTTAGGGGTATGCGGCGTAATACTGTTAACCCCTAAAATCAAATGGAGAACAGTGCTAGCCATGAAAAAAATCGCCGCTTCTTTTGCCGCCTTGTTCCTTATCCTTTCCGCGCCCGCCGTTTTTGCACAAATGCCGGTTCCCATGGCGGGAGCAGTTCTTCCCTCTGGGCTTGAAAGGATCGGGGTCGTGGCCGCGGCCGGGGGCAGAGTCGAGCTCACAACGCCGGGTCAGGTCGGGCGCATCGCGCAAAGCGGTCAGCCGGTCTTCCTGGGCGATCTTGTCTCAACCGACGAGAAGGGGCATCTCCAAATCCTGCTTTTGGACGAAACTGTTTTTACGATCGGGCCCAATAGCGCTATTACGATCGACAAATTTGTTTATGACCCTAAAACGAGCGCCGGCGAGATCAAGGCCAGTATCACGAAAGGCGTTTTCCGTTATGTCTCCGGAAAGATTGCGGTTAAAAATCCAAATAACGTGACGGTCAAGCTGCCTACCGCTACGCTGGGCTTTCGCGGCACCATCGTGGGCGGCAACGTGCAGCAGAACGGCCAGGGACTCCTGGGACTTTTAGGTCCCGGTGACAATAATGATGCCGGAGCACAGACGGGAAGTTTCACGGTCGAGGGACAAGGCGGGGACCAGCAGGATGTGGACCGAACGGGTTTTGGCGTCGAGGTCGGCGCGGACGGCGGAGTCTCCAATGTGTTCCAGCTTTCCGAAGAGCAGGTTAATGATCTGACCGGAGGGCTTGGCGGAGGTCAGGGCGGCGGCGGTGGATCCGGCGGAGGCGGTGGATCCGGCGGCGGGGAGAGCGAGGGCGGTTTGGATGGCGGGGATATGGGCGATCTTTCAGGAGAGAACGGCGCTCTTACCGGCGATGCCGTTGGTTTTACGGAAGGACTCTCTGGCCTCACGGATGGTCTGAACGACCTCACTACGGTCGTCGCTCAGGATAAGAACAACACCAACTCGAAAACTACCACAACGTATGGGCAGCTGCAGGCCGCATCAGGAAGTGGTTCTTATACCGGTACCGGGGCATTTGGCGGGAATCGGGAAGGTTTGAAGGCTTATTGCGAAATTGTTTTTGGGGATGTTGCGAATATTTCCGGGATCGGCGGGGGAAGCTCCTCC
>CAYMER010000141.1:0-3780 GCA_964389345.1 uncultured bacterium
CAATGGAATCATCGCAGACCACGACGCGGTTGTCCCGGATGATCTCGCGGATGGGGATGAGCTTCATTTTTGCGATGAGGTCCCGTTGTTCCTGGGTCGGCGGTGTGTAACTGCGTCCGTACCCGGGCGTGTACTTCACAAGCGGCCGCCGGAAGGGTTTGCCGCTTTCCATGGCGTACCCGATGGCGTGGCTTGTTCCGGAATCCGGAACCCCGGCGACAAGATCAGCTTCGATATCTTTGTCACGGCGCGCGAGTGCAGCACCGCATCGCTCACGAGCAGATTCGGTATTGATGCCCTCATAGTCCGAAGAAGGAAATCCCGTGTAGATCCAAAGGAACGTGCAGATCTGCATTTCTTCCCGGCCCGTTGTCTTCGACTGGATACCGTCTTCGGTCAAGAGAACGACCTCCCCGGGCATCATATATTTCATGACTTTGAAATCGTCATTGGGAAAAGCCGACGTTTCGGAGGCAACTGCGTAGGCGCCCAATCGTCTTCCGATCACAAGCGGTGTGTAGCCAAAACGATCGCGCGCGGCATAAACCCCGTCGCGATTCAGAATAAGAAGCGAGCACGACCCCTCAATCTTCTCGAACATCCCTTCGATCCCGCTCGTAAGGTCCTCCCCGAGCGTGATGAGCCGGGCGATCAGTTCGGTCGTGTTGACAGGCCCCTTCGCGCTCATTTCGGCAAAGGAATGTCCCTTCCCCAGAAGTTCCCGGACAAGTTCTTCGGCATTTTCAATAAGTCCCATGGTCACGATGCAGAACGGCCCGAATTTTGAATTGAGATAAATGGGCTGCTCATGGGCATCGCTGATCGCCCCGATCCCCTTGTGACCTTTGAGATGCTTCAGGTCCTCGAAAAACTTGGATTTGAACTGGCTTTGGTTGATCCCGTGGATCTGGCGCGTGAATTTCTCGCCGTCTATGACCGCGAGCCCGCCAAATTCAGTCCCAAGATGAGAGTGGTAATCTGTGCCGTAGAAAAGCGACTCGATGCAATCCGTTTTGGAAACAATTCCATAGATTCCGCTCATGATGCCTCCCTTGGTTAGAATCACGTACGGCGTAAGGCGTTACGCAAAAACTTTTTCGCCGTACTCCGTACACCTTACTCCGTACTAGCTTTTATAGTACTTTTCCGCTTCTAGAATTTCTTTGTTAATGTCGGCGATCCGGCGCGCGTTCGCGGGATGGGTGGAAAGAAGTTCCGGAGGTTTCGCTCCTCCCAGAGCGCTCATCCTTTCCCAAAAAGCGACCGCGGTCTTGGGATCATAACCGGCACGCGCCATCAGGATCAGCCCGATATGATCGGCTTCGGATTCATGACTGCGGCTGTACGGAAGCAGGATCCCGACCTGGGAACCGGCGCCATAGGCCTGCATCAGGATCTTTTGGGCCAAAACCGGTTTTGATTTTGTGATCTGCGCGAGCCCCGTACCGCCCGCCTGAACGATAAGTTCCTGGCTCATGCGCTCACCGCCGTGATTGGCGATCGCGTGGGCGACCTCATGGCTCATCACCGTCGCCAAACCGTTCTCGTCCTGCACAACCGGAAGGATCCCGGTGTAGACCACGATCTTTCCCCCCGGCATGCAAAAGGCATTCACGATCTTGTCATCCTGGATAAGATTGAATTCCCATTTGTAGTTGGCGAGGTCTTTTTCCATCCCGTTCTCGCGCATGAAAGTCTCGGCGGAGGCCGCGATCTTTTGGCCGACGTCCGTGACCTTCGGGTTCCAAGACGCGTCGGTCGAGATCGTGGATTTGCTCAGGACGTCTTTGTAGCTCTGATCGCTCAGGGTCATGAGTTCCCCTTGAGGAATAAAGGAAAGTTGTTTGCGGCCCGTGATCGGGACCGTTGAACAGCCGATAAGGAACAAAATTGCAACCGGACAGAAAACTTTTTTCACAGGACATCTCCAACCGGGTTAAGAAGATAGCGATTTGGACGCCTGGTTTTCCTTTAATTTTCTAATGGGAAACCAGTGCTGTCCAAGTTATCATTAATGAAATAAAAACAAAGACTTGGACGTTCCTTACGACGGCACGGTATTATACAATAAAGCATTCGTAATAGGAGGCAAATTAAAGTGAATTTCACCCGAAAACCGAATTCCTTCCTGAGTCTTTTCCTCATTTTTTCTCTCGCCTTTTCCGGTTGTATCCGGTACCGGCCTAACCCCATAGAGCGGTCTTCCTTCATGGAACGGAAACAGACCCAGACCCAGGGAAAAGTGACGGTCACCGTCGCGGTCTTAAGCGATAAGGAAAGCAAAGAGATCTTCGGTGTGGCGCTTGCCAAAAAAGGCGTCCAACCGGTCTGGATCGAGATCGAGAACCAGGACACGATCCTCTATTTCTTCATTCCCCGGAACCTGGACCCGAATTATTATTCCGCCGGAGAAGCCGCTTACATGGCCCATTACAGACAAGGCAAGCAGTTCCTTGAGGCGGGACTGGTCGGGATCCTTTTTTTTCCGCTGCTCGCTCTGATCCCGTTCTCTTTTTTCAGGGCCCGTTCCGCCAATAAAAAAATGGACGCCCTTTTCAACAAGACCTCCCTGCAAAGTCATGTCATCATGCCGGGAGCCAAAGAAGCAGGGTTCGTTTTCGTTTCAGTCGATGAGGGCACCAAACACGTCCACGTGGACTTGATCGGAGACAAGGAAAAACACGCCACTTTCGATTTTGTGGTGCCGATCCCGGGCATGAAACCCGATTACACCACCAAGGACTTCGCGACCCGCTATCCCGGCGAGGCGGTCGTGGATTACAATGAGAAAGAATTGATCCAGGCGATGGACGGACTCCCTTGCTGCACAACGAACAAAAAGGGAACGAAGAACGGAGACCCGCTAAACCTGATCGTGGTCGGAGAGCTGGAGGACCTTGTGACGATCTTCACTTCCGTCGGGTGGGCTGAAACCCGGGAGCTAACATTCAAATCGGGGCTCGCTATGGCCAAGGCCTTCATCACCGGCTCAAGCGACCGGTATTCCCCAATCAGCCCTCTTTATTATGACGGGCATCCGCAAGACATCGCGTTCCAGAAATCCCGGGACACCATCAACCAACGGCTCCATCTCCGGCTCTGGTACACCCCCATGCGCTACAAAACAAAACCTGTTTGGATCGGGGCCATCAGCCGCGATATCGGGGTGAAATTCACCTGGTCCACCTGGTATATGACCACGCACAAGATCGATCCGAATCTGGATGACGCGCGGGATTATCTCCTGTCGGACCTGGCAGAAGTTGAGAAAGTTTCGCAATATGGCTTCATCGAAAATACCGCACTCAAACAATCCACAAAACCCAGAAAAAACCTCACCGGCGATCCCTACACGACGGACAACCGGCGACTTGCGATCGAACTCTCGACCGAAGACGCCCCGCCTGCTCCTTTCTCCTGGAGTAATCTGATCAAGGAAGAGAAATAAAGGGGACAGACACAAAAAAACCCCGCTGGCCGAAGCCAACGGGGTTTTTCTACAGTTCCAGTTGTGGTTAGATCTTCACAACGTTGGAGGCTTGTTCGCCCTTGGGACCTTGGGTCACATCAAATTCGACCGATGCGCCTTCTTCCAAAGACTTGTATCCTTCGCCCTGAATAGCGGTGTGATGCACGAACACATCAGCGCCACCCTCACGGGAGATGAATCCATAGCCCTTTGAGTTGTTAAACCACTTCACTTTACCTTGTACCATGGTTGATGTTACTCCTTTTATTGTATCGCATGACAAGTTCAACCTTCACTACGGTAAAAACATC
>CAYMER010000142.1:0-3339 GCA_964389345.1 uncultured bacterium
CACGCGTAACGGCCCCTGCGGGGACATAGACCGCAATTGCAGTTCCGCCGGCCGTCTTGGTCACAGTCATGGACGACACGTCAGTGATCCCCTCCCAGATCTAGATCATGTTGAGGAACGGAATACGGCGTTCTAATTCGGGCATGTGCTGATTAATACTCTCGCTCAGCTTGAGCTTGCCTTTATTGATGCGGAAAAGGAATTGCGTTTTGTTGGTGTCATTAATGACGAGTTTCGGAAAGATGGGCCGATCCCTCTGATAATCATATTCGCAAGCGTAGATCTTCTTAAAATATTTCCGGATACTCACCCCTTCCAAGAGCTCCTGGAGCCCGCTTGAGATAATGTAATGTTCCAGCGCAATCCCCCCCTCGCGGACTTCCGGAAGGGCTTGCAGGAAATCGTCCAGCTGATCGAAATATCCTTCATCCACGCCGGGATAGTAAGGGATATGGGTTGCCAATTCCTTCATCTTTTTTTTCGTTAGAGGCGAGCGCCTGAAAACGGGCTCGTCGATCAACAGCTTTAAATAGGCCAGCGTCTTTTCATAACCGCGCCGCACCACAAGAGATTGGGCCTTCGCCCAAAACTTCTTCTTATCGATCCCGTACGCCTTAAAGATCGTCTGTTCCTGCATATTTCCGGGCGAGAGCGTCCCATCAAAATCGTAGACGATAGCGATAATATTTTGTTTTGCTTTTTTTTTCATAAAAAATATCCACCTGAAAATTCAAAAAGGTCCCAACCTATATCAATTTAAGTGAGGTTGAAATTGGGGCCGTCAAGTCGACCTTAATGAAAAGAAGAAAAAGACTCGGACGGGTCTGACACCGAAAGGTTTCGAAAAAAGCCTTCTGATATCAGACCCGTGATAAATAAAACGATATTTGCTAAAACCTACTTTGTCGGCGGAGTGGTGTTCTCCACTTTCAGCCCAAGCGTACGCGCGCGTTCGACCTGGATATACTGCGAAAGTGTTTTGATGTTCTGGGAAAAACTCTTCTTCTGATCGTCCGTCAACTTCTCATTCGCCCCTGGAAGCTGGATCTGCCCAACCGGAAAGAGAAGAGCGGCTTCGTTGCTCGGAACAAGCACATCGATGCGTCCGTTCACATTATTCAGACGATAAAGCACGCCTTCGTAGCCATAAAGCGAATACGCTTCGGAAGGAGATAGTCTTTTGGAGTTCTCCATACCCATCTTCATAACGAACGCGGAAGCGACGATCGCAGCCGCAACGATCACTGCAATAACAATGTTCTTCATTTACTTCCTCCTGTGGTTGAATTCCTTACATGCTTTCAATATTAACGACCCATCTGTGAATTTTTTAAACTTCAAAAACAACACTACTTAAAATATCGCTCCCGGTAGAACTTAAGCTCCGCGATCGATTCCCGGATATCGGAAAGCGCCCGATGCGACTTCCCTTTGGCCGGTTCCTTATCCTTGGGATACCAACGCGCGATAAGCGCTTTAAGCGAACTCACATCCACGTGCCGGTAATGAAGATACCCGTCGATCTTCGGCATGTATTTCAGAAGAAACCTTCGGTCATGATGCACGCTGTTCCCGCAAAGCGGCGCTTTCTTGGGCTTACAATATTCCTGGATAATCTCCAGGGTCAACTGCTCCGCCTTTTTAACCGTCATGGTCGATGACTTAACCGCTTCAATAAGACCCGACTTGGCGTGATGGTCCTGGTTCCATTCATCCATTCCCTTGAGAACACTCGTGGGCTGATGGATTACGAGATCCGGACCTTCGGCTAAAATATTCAGATTCCCGTCCGTAATGATCGTCGCGATTTCGAGGATCTTTTCTTTTTCCGGGTCCAGTCCCGTCATTTCCATATCAATCCAAACCATGTTGTTGCGGTGGATCTTTTGGATCATGCTAGGCCTTCTTTCTCGTATCCGTGATGCGGAGATCTTCGTTAGCGTAAAGAAAATCGTCGAATTGCGCCTCAAAAACAATCTTGAGCGCTTCACTTACATGCATCATAAAATGAAAGCCTGCGCTCAACGCCCCAGCGCCATCCTCTCCCGGTTTCACAATGGCCTCAAGCCCCAGCTTGTGAAAAAGATGCACAAAAACGCCCAGGACCGGTGACTGTTCCCTGTCCGCGTTCGAGGCGTAAAGGCTTTCACTGAACCGAGTCGCATTCTCCAAAGATTTTGGCGATTCGAAAAGGCTCATCACCTCTTTAAAAAAGAGATTCTTCAGATCCTTATCCTCGATCCGATGATGCGCACAACAACCGACCCAATAAACACATCCCAAAGCTAGCTTGGCAGGCACATACTCCCGGCAAAAGACCACGAACTCGGAGCTCTTGAGCTTGGACTCCAGGGCACAGAATTCACGGTGCACAAGATCATGGCCTTCAGGGTCCAAAACGAGATTAATCAGTTCCTTCGCACATTTCCGAAACGATTGTTTCTCAATTTCCATGACCGAAGATCTCCGGAACTTTATTGGAAGCTATCCTATCAAGACACGGCATGACTTGCAAGGCACTTAAAAGCGTAAGGCGTACGGAGTCACGCGTACAGCGTGAAAGCTTTTTCGCCGTACCCCGTACGCCTTACTCCGTACCCGTTTAATGGTTAATTCGTCGGGATTTTTGCCGTTCTTATGGTATAAAGGACACTCATGGCCCGAAGAAAACTTTTTAAATTCAAACTGACCCGAAAGCAAAAGCGCGGGATCATCGTCTACGCAGCGATGGCCCTTTGCACCGTCGGTATTTTCTGGATCTTCGCACGGCCTGTCACAACTCCAAAAAGCATCAGGCACAAAACCCGTCAGATCCAGCCCCTCGCGCCCAGAAAAACTTTCGCGCAACGAAGCTCTCGGATCCCAGGCCTAGCGATCCCCGTCGCGCCCGCAAGAACCGCCCCGCAAAGGTTCACATCACAACCTAAGGTCACGTTCGTTATTGATGATATCGGCTACCACCTCAGGGACCGTGACCGTCTCACGGCCTTGAGCGACAAAGTCACTTACGCCATTCTGCCCTTACTTCCCTATTCCCGTTACTTCGGCAATTTGAGCCGCACGACAGGCGCTGAGATCATCCTGCACCTCCCCCTCGATACTCTGCAGAATAAAATTCCGGGCCGAGGACTGATCGTGGACACCATGAGCCCATCGGACATTTTGGACATGCTTGCCCGGGATCTGGATTCGATTCCCAACCACGTTGGTGTGAACAATCACATGGGTTCCCGCGGCACCGCAAGCCGCGAAATGATAACCATCATTCTCAAAGACCTCAAGCGCCGAGGACTCTTTTTTTTGGATAGTTACACCACCCAGGAATCGCTGGTGCCCTCC
>CAYMER010000143.1:0-7007 GCA_964389345.1 uncultured bacterium
TACTACGCTCTGGTCGCTTCGCGGATCATTGGCATTGCGGGCGCAGTTAATTTCCTCAAGAGTCGTGGCAATTTGATGCTTCTCAGTCAGGCCGGTGGTCTCGTGCTTACTCTGGTCGGGACAAGTGCTCCCATATTCTTGCTGGTGGCTGCCGGTATCTGGAGTTACATGGCGATCAAGCATTACCGTCAATATCGGGCTCTCAAAGCGGCCGGACAAGAGGTAACGGCCGGCTGGGTCGCTCGTCGCATGCTCACGCAAATGCTGATCGGGACAGCGATCGCGGGGCTTCTCTACATGGGTTTTGATCCCACGCTTGTTCAGATCGGCGGAGAGGCCACGCAAAAGATGGATCTCGCGTCTCGCGCCCTGAACGTGCTTGGGATCAATATTCACGTGCCGACATTCGGGATGCATTTCGACCTCCTGAACCAGGGGCTTATCTGGAATACTGCCAAACACGGATTCATCAACTCGCAGGCCTTTCACTTTACGGTTCAGTCCATTGCGAGCTCAGGCCTTCTGAATTTCCTGCTTATGATGAAAACGCAACTGCCGCAGAAGATCAGTCAGCTCATGATGCAGTACACCTTCCAGCGCGACTTTGTGATTGCGCTGCTGCCGGAAGGTGTGAGTGGTGAGGACCAGGCGGCTGTGAAGATTGCGGTTGCCAAGGTCCAGAAGCTCGGGCTCGCGGGACTAGCCCGGACTCCGGCCGCCATTCGCGAACAGATCGAACAAAAGATATTGACGCTTCCGGAAGGTGAATTAAGCGCTGGCGAGAAAGTGCGTCTGTTGCTGCTTATCCGCCGCGATCTTGAAGCGAATACCTACAAAATGAGCCGTCTCGATCGCGGAATCGCCGTTTCGACCGTCAATGAAGCGATCGGAAAACTTGATCCTGAGGAAAACGTCTCGCTTCCCGATAGTTTTACCAACGTAAAGATGTTGCGGGAGCGCAGGAGCAAGGCCCGCGATCTGGCCATGCATGAAATCCTGAAGGAAAAGAAGTTTTGGGTCCAGGCCATCTTCGGAACTTTTAGCATGTGGTTCGTGACCCATGAGATCAGCTTGATCGTCGGCTACACCGAGTCGCTGGATGAAGCCCTGCATATTTCGTTCTTCTCTCCGATCATCAAATCTATCGAAGGCGATCCGATGAAGCAACAGTTCTATCAGCAGCTCAAGGCCCAGGGGATTGATGTGCCCCAGGAAAATATCGAACAGGCCGGCGGCGCGCTCGGTTTCCTCGGGAACCGTGTGAACTATGTCGTCGGGGAACAGTTTTGGGACAACGGGGTCATGCCGCTTGTGACAGGGAGAGAACCTGCTCAAAGGATTCCGGTCAGTGCGGATGTGATGGCAGGGTTTGAGAAAGGTTTCACAGAATTGAACGGTTTGGCAGAAGGCACGCCGGCCCATCAGGAAGCGTTGAATAAGTTCCAGATGCTTGTAGCGGCTGAAGCCGCGAAGGGGAGGCTGTTGCTCATGCCCTTGGAGGTGCGTCTCGCGCAATTGGAAAGGATCCGGCAGGCAGCCGATTTGAAATTTATTGGACCGAGGGCGGATGTAGAAAAACAAAAGGCGGATTTCATAGCGGCGGAAACCAAGCGTCTGGGGTTAACTCCGACAGGGATGCCCGAGGCGGTGGTGACGGCGAAGGCGAAGGAAACTCCGGTGAAAGCCGCTGTTGTTCAGGCGTCTGTGGGACCGACGGCTGGATTTCTGGGAGATGTTTCTCGCTGGTTGAGCCATTCCTGGGTCGGAAGGACGGTGCAGCGGGGCGCGTTCGTGGCCGCGATCGGGATGCCGCAGTTGGGCGTTCCCCGGGCTGAAGCTCCGAAGGAACAACCGGCCCCAGTCGTTGAAACGGTTAAGGTCGAGAAACCCACTGAACAAGCACCGACGATAACTCCAAAAGTAGAACCGGCCAAGACTTCGCCCGGGACTGTGATCTTTTTTGGGACGCCGATCGGAGAACAGGCCAGACTGGATCAGGCAAAAGCCGGACAAGAAGCCAGGATCAAAGACGAGGCGCTGGCAAGAGAAAAAGCGACCACCGCGGCAAAAACGGATGAATTGAAGGAAGCTTATGTCAAGTTCGTGAACGAGAAGGCGAACACTATCCCGAACGTTGCGGACCGCGCCGCGTTCCGCGATCGCGCGATCTATTTGAAGCAAGCCATCCATAATGAAGCGGACCGTGCGATGGTCCAGGCGGATCTGGATACCCTGGCCCAAAAGATGGCCGCTGCCAAGCCGCTCACCATTGAAGAAACGATCGCGAAGGGCACTGAACGAGGCGCTGCAATCGCGAGTTTCCGGGATATTGTGAAAGGACTTTTAGCGCAACCCTTGAAGCCGGGGGCTCAGGACGCGATCCGCCAACAGGCATCCAAACTGGAAGAAGGGATCGTGAGCGATGATGCTTTCCGAAAGGCCGTCCAGGCTATCACAGATGCCGCCAAGACGAACGCTGAGGTGAAGGCTTCGGAAGCGCCGGCGGCTGTTGTTGCGCCAAGGCCGGTGATGCCGTTGGGTCCCGACACGAAGATCTCGCTATCGGCGATCATGGACGCTCTTCCCAAGCGAGAGCCTCTTCCGGGTATTCCCGGTGTGCTCGAGCAAATGAATCGGCTTCGAGGATCTGAGCCTGTCACGAAATCCGCGGAAGGCACGCCTGCTCCGGTTAGAAAAGTTTCAATCGAGACAAAACCCTTTGCTTTACCGCTCCCGACCGTCGTGAATGCCGCAGCAATTTCCGGCGTTGCCGGTGCCACCGAGGCGGCTACCCGGAATATCGCGGCTCCCGCGGCCGGGCAGGTTGCGATCGATACGGACCAACTGAAGACAGCCGTCACCCGTTCCAGTTTTTCCCGTGTTCAGGGTCTTGGAGTTGAAATTGCCGACGAAAAAACGAGCGGTGTTTGGCAACCTTTTGTGCTCACATTGAGCGGTTCTTATGCCTTCCTGCAGCGCAGTGGGGAGGAAAAAGGATTTTTTGATCAGAGTGGTTCCGGGCAGAGTTTCACGGAAGTTTACGGACCTGATCTTGGCGGAGGTGTGAGGGCGATCATTCCAATAAAAGGGAGCGGTGAAACGACTCAAAGCGAACGCGATTGGGGTCTTGGACTTACGGCCCGTATCACTCCTGATTCCAATCAAGCCTTCAGCTGGGTGACCCTGACAAATGAAGGGCGTGAGGTCAGAGCGGAGGGCCTTGTCATTGCGGTCAAGCTCGAAGCGGGGACCGTCCGGAAAATTGTGGAGTTGGCTTATGTGAACGAGAAGATCGGGCTCTGGGAGAGATTTGAAACGGAAACGATCGAGGATCTTCGGGGCCAACAGGTTCGTCTTCAAGGTATCGTCGCGACCAAGGGAAATCTTTTTCCGATCCAGGTTGACGAGGTAGGCAGTACCGCGGTCGTGGATCTTCAGAATTTGAAGAAGCAAAGGGAAGACGTTTTGGATCAGATTCGCAAAAGCCTTTCGCTACGCCCCGATCAAAACATCGAAGACGTTCTCGGAGTTCCGGTTAAAAGTCTCTTGCCGTCACAGCTTAAGGATTACCTCGCCAAACAGGATATTTCACGGCACGAGATCGCGGCGGACGTAGCCAAAGCGTTGGCGGGTACGCGAAGTACTCGGCAGAGGATACCGGTTGTTGGCGATACGGATGTTTTTTTCCATATTCCTCGCGTGTACTTCGATCTATTGCGGAATGCGGGCTATTACAAAACGGGCTCCGAAGGGGATGTCTTCGTCGGTGGCGGGGTGAGAGGTTCTCTGGATTTCGTTTTGGAGTATATGAATCTGGCGGGGCCCAACGCTTCCACGGAACAACGGAAAGCGCAGTTCGAGTACGCGGTTCACACGGCGTTAGGCATTCAGCGGGATTATCAGCTTGCACAGGAAGCAATCCGGGTCCGTTTGGGCGAGATTAATCGTGTCCTGCCCGGCGCAAATGCAAAATTGCAAGAAAGTGAGAATAATCTCCGAACGCTTAAAACAGCGGCCGGACGTGGTCTCCAGATCGATCATACGGACCGTCTCTATACCGCTCAGGGGATCGCCAAAGACCGGGTGGTTGTCAAGGGGTTGGAACAGGAACGGGATCTTCTCCTTCTTGGTCAGGATCGTGAATATACACCGGAAAAGCATCAGGCCAAGGTGGAAGCCCTCATCAAAGAACTTGGGCGTCTCTATCCGGAGGATGCGGGATGGCTGGAAAAGATCGTGTCGAACGTAAAATCAGCGGTTCAATCCATCAGTGAAAAGGAGCGTCAGGCGGTAATCAAGAGAGCTATAACGGCGACGGGAGTTCAAGCTCCGGTCAAAGCGCCTCTGACGCGCGAAGGGTTGTTGGCGGATGCCGAGCTTTTGACCGCTCAGGTGGTTCAGAGGGGCAAAGGTGCTCCTGTGGCAAGTGTGAACCCCGAGATTCAGGCCGTTTCCCGGATGCGGTATGGGGCCCAGGAAGTTGCTAAGCAGTATGGCGGACGGCAGGAATGGCAGAGATCGGGGCTCGAGAAACAAGCCAATGTTTTACGGTGGGGATACCATGATCCCCGTCTTTTGACCTACAGCGCTCTGGGGGGATATACGTGGTCTTTAGAAGATGCGGGAAATGCTTTTTTAAGCGGCGGAGCCTGGTCAGGGACATTGGGGGCGACCGCGACTGTGGTTGATTTTGGAGCAAACTCCAGGGAAAACGAACGCAAATACGCGGGTCAGCAAGCGGATTCTTTTTACGGAGGCGGAGTAGAACAACTTGAGAACCAGCGGTTTGCGGCGTTCCTCCAGGTGGCGTCAAACCAGCGGTTGCTGGAAACGGCCCGGGAAAAGCTGGCTTTGAGACAGTCGGGTCTCGTGGATCAGCTTAAAGCCGGCCAACACGGAGCCCGTGACGATGAAAAGAAGATCGATGAGGAACGCGCCAGTATCGGAGTTCGTCAGGCTGAAAGCCAAGTGACATTTTCGGAAAAAGCGGTTGTGGAAGCGATGCTGGAATTGCGGAGACTGCTGAATGCGTCCGGAGATGAACAGATCTCGGCCCCTCAAACAAAGGCCTTGGTTGAATCGCCTAAAGCAAAATCCACTACTATTGTTTCGAGGATCGCGAGACTTTTTAGCTCGGAGAAAGAGAAAACACCCGAACTTTCCAAGACCGGATTGCTGGAGCCTTACCGTGTTTATGCCGACAGCGGGACCCTCAATCCCCAGGGCCGCGAAGCGATCAGTACCATGGGCAATGCGATCAATGCCCTCGGTCCCAAGATTTTTGAGATCTCGAATGGCCTTGATGCGGCATTCAAATCGCTCGATCAAAAATATCAGCAGATGAAAAGCGATCCCAAACATGATTCCGAGGATTTTAAGAAACTTGAAACAAGTTGGCAGAACCTTCAAGCGACCCGCGATGAGATGAATGCGGTCCTCGCGCGTCTCAGGAAAGCCAAGATCGAGCTGAGAGATGTTTGGGTCCGGGACAGTCGCGCGGTGGGCGTGTTGACCGAGGCCATTCGCGATCTTCTGGAGGCAGAGAACATTTATCTTCAAAGCGGATATTTTGACGGACGAAAAAAACCTTTGCTTAGTGAGGAATTCAGCGGGATCCGGGAGGCGATCGCCGCGATTTCGGATGTAAGCGCTCAAAAAATGGCGCTTGGGAACCATGCCAAGGCGTGGGGACACCGGGAAGCGGTGAATGCGCTGATCAGGGCCCGTTACAACATCGGGGTGACGGCGGGGCTTAATATTCTGAACGGTAATATCGGGATACTGCCTTCCTGGGACTTTATTCCCTATATTGTGGGACGCACCTTGAAAGAGGGGGAGGAAAACGTTCCTTATGCGGGCATTATTTTTAAGGGAGTCGCGGTTCTGACCGGGAGTGATGTGACGGCGCAGGATCTTGAGATCGTGAGGGAGCGCGGGAAATCCCGTGATGCGGCGCAATTCGGTCGTTATGAACTGGATAAAGAGCGCCAGAGGGTTTCGGCCAAGCTGGAGGAATATTCCTGGCTTGTGCAGGAAGGCGGCTACCTGAAGACCTTGATGGACAACGTGGAGTTCTACAAGGAACGGATCGGGTCGATGGCCAGGGAAAAAGGGAATTCTCTTCAAAAACTGTACGGATGGCTTTTCTTTAATTCTCCGAACGATGAGCGGAATTATACCGCCAAGAAGCTTGAGATCAGCGAAAAGCAGGATGCCCTCAGGAAGAGCATGGCGGGGATCGAAGCGGATCTTATTCAAGCGGGCATTCCGTTGGATCTTTTACAGAAGTGGCAAACCGAACACCCCCAACCTCTTTCTTTCCAGAAGCGTCATCCTCGGGAAGCCGCCGAAGAAACGCCGTGGGTGCTTTCCGCGAAAATGGAAAGAGAGAACGCGGAGCTTGAATCTCTGATGAAACGGCGCGTGGTGGATCCGGCGGTGCTCAGTTCTTACGGATTTTTGCCGGGAACGGAAGCCTCAAGAAATCGTGACCTCTCGGATGTGATGGACCACTGGATGGCGATTCCGGTCAAGGGAAATTGGGAGCCGGCAAGGACCGTGAAATTGACGTTGCATATCTCCGAGTTGGCCCGGGGCAGTGAGAAAAAACAGATTGATATTCGCGTGAATGGGAAGAAAGCGGAAGAGGAAGTGCTCACCCGTGAACAGGAAGACGGATTGATCGATATTGCTTATCAGATTCAGGCTCAGCGTATGGTGAGAGGGACGATGATCCCCGAGCAGAGGCTTGAAACATGGCTTTTCGGTCAGATCGCTTCCGCACTCGGGGCGACGGGCGAGGTGACAAGTGATAAAGAGCTGAACCTGCGGGACAAAGAAGCTCGTATGGCGATTGTGGAGCGCGAAGGGGATCTTGGTATGAACGAAACCCTCGCGAAGATGCGGGATCGTCTTGGGCGCAATGTGGAGCTTGAGGTCATTTTTGAGCCGTCGTTCCAGAATATTACTACTGTGGCAGAGCAAAGCATGCAGAGGGTCATGGATCC
>CAYMER010000144.1:0-11219 GCA_964389345.1 uncultured bacterium
GGGACGGATGCCGTGGCGCTGATGTCTGCAGTCCTGTCGCTTGATGCGTTTGATCCCAAGAAAGAGGAGGGGATCCGGCGCAGGCAGGCTGTTGACTGGTGGTCGTCTTTCTTCGAACGTTATGCGCTGGAAGTTCTCGAAGACAAAGCGAAGAAGATCAAAAGGATCCATGACGATCACGATGAAATGTCCTTTGACCTGAAAGACCCTGTTTCCGGGGCGCCTTTGTGTAACACCTTTTTAAACCGGTGGCAGCGTCGTGATAAAGCGAGCATTTCTTATGTGCTCGAAAAAGAACCGTTCCGGCACACGGGTCTTGCCCGTTTCGTGGTCCCTAAAATTTTGCTCGAAGATCCTTTCTACGGGGATGTTTCTGTGCTTGGTATTTTTTCGAGCCTTGACCGGTCTTTGCAGGAACAACTCGAAACTTCCGGCCGGGTGCGTTTTCTTGACTCGGACAAGTACTATCAACATTTTGCCATTCTAAGAGACGGTTCCTTCTATGAAGAGGAACCACTTCCCGGCAAAAGAACGGCAGTCGTTTTCCAAAGCGCTTCGGGAATGGTCTATGTGGCGTTCCGGGCCGGCGACAAAACAAGGCTTGTGATCGACCGGAGCCGGGTCACGCATAACGTAACGGTCGAAGATCTGCGGCTTTTGAGCGGCATGAAAATATTCGCCCGCGATGACCGGGGACGCAAGATGTTCCGGCAGCTCCGGCTCGGCATCGAAAAAGACGATTATGTGCGTTACCTTCGGGAAGATTTTGACCGGTTGGTCCGGAAGCGCGGCGGGAATTACGAACTTCCCGCCTATCTACTCGATCTTTGCGAGCGCTTCGGTTTGGATCCTGTCGAGGTCCTGAACCCGGTCCTGATGAAGCATTTTCCATTCACCGTCGAAGAAGAAGCAGCTTCCGTGCGGGAGATCGACGCAAAAGTGGAGACTTACAAAAGAGAACGTCAGGCGCCCAATATCAAAATGCAGAAAAACTATTACAACGAACTTTTTGAAAAGATCTTCAAGCGGCGGTATCCGGTCTATTTCAGTATTTACGTAGTTTCTCCGAACACGCTGGAATACATTTTCGGGGTCAAACGGGTTTCGGAGCTCAAGCGGATCGCAAGGAAGATGATGGATCCGAGATCCGAAGAGATGCAGAAATACCTTAATTATGTGATCCCGACCACGACAAGCTTTGAGAGAAAAGGGCATCTCTTCAGCTTTTTTGGGACCGTGATCCTCCCGGACCTTGTGAGGATGCGGGGGAAGGGAATGACGCTCCGGTTTCTGAGCGTGGGTTGTTCTTATGGTGCGGAGCCGTACGGTTTGGCGATGGTGGCGCTGGAGAATCAAGGCCTCTTGAAAGGGGCGAAGGTCGAGATCGTCGCGACGGATGTGAACCGGGGCGTTCTGGAAAAGGCCCGGCAGGGGCTCTTCGATTCTCATGATGTGGAAGCGTTTCCCAAGGAGATGCTTGCGAAATATTTCATTCATGATGCGGCGAAAAACGTTTATCAGGTAAAGCCTGAGGTCAAACAGATGGTGGAATTCATCGAAAGCGATATTCGGGATGGCGAGGAGCGGGAACTTTTGGGGGAATTCGAGTACATCATGGCCATGGAGATTCTGGAGAAATACGGTGTTTCTGAAGCGGAAGAAGCCCGACTCTCGATCATGATCGACATGCTCCGGCCCGGCGGCTACGTGGCCGGTTTAGATCGGCATCCCCAGTTGGAGTTCCGGGGAGAATATCAAACTTATGAGGTTTACGGGCCTTTCGAGACGAAATATCTGAACCTCGGATGTTCTCGCGGCCGGCCGCCGCTTTACCATAGCAGTTGGGTCGCTCAGAAATTATCGCCGGATTCCGTCCGTTACGAACACTTTCCCGGCGACGAAGTGGATATTCCGGCCCAAGACAAGTTGTTGGAAGCCCTACGCCGCATGTATGAAAATCCGGAGCCGGAGGCAGAGATGAAGCTCATGCAGAGATTCAACCAGGCGGCGGCGAGCTTTGCCCCTGGAAAAGTGACCGCCCTGAGTTTTGGCGAAGTATCGAGTTTTGCCGCATTCTATAAGAACGGGAAGGACCCGCGGATCGAAGAAGGGCCGGGCGGAAAGCTCCGGGTTATTTCGAGTTCCGGAGAGACCGCGGAGGCTCCACGGAGAGACCTTGATCCGCCGGAGCATTTACCGAAAATCTCTTTAGCTCGTTCTGAAGCGCGGCAAATCTCAGGGACGGTTCTCTTTTCTTCGAGAACCGTCCCTGAAAACGTCCGCTCGGAAATGCGCTTGTTGCCTGTCGTATCAAGTATTTCTCTGGGCTCGCTTGAGGTTCGCTCCAAGGTACGGGGTCTCCAGCTTTCCGATGCGGCGGCGCACGAACTTTTTGTGAAGGTACAGGAAAAGCTCTTCGGAAAAGGGGAGCTGACGAAGCCGAAGGTCTAGTCAGAGCTCGGTCTTGATGTGACTTATGAGGCCGAGAAAGTGACGGCCACGAACCATCGTGCGGACGTTGTCCGGTTCGGGCCTCTTATTTTTGTGATCCTCCCGACCGCCGACATTCTGGGAACTCTTTTTTCGGTCCGGGAGTTCCGCCGCAAGCTGGGGCCTCTTTATGACGATTACCGCGACAATATCCTTTTCACCTTTCCTTCCGTTTATGAAGGTTCTGGAGAAATAAATGAGCAGGACCCCATCAGCCTCCACGCTTTACGGGCCATCCACGGGATGCTTGCACAAAGTGAAACGATCCGGGGATCGACGGTCCATGTGTTCGGCGGTGCGGGAGGGATCCTTGCCGGCGTCGCGCTCAAACTCGGCGCGAAGCACGTCTTTTCAACAGAAAAGAAATTCGGGTGGACGCTCGTCGGCAGGCTGCTCGCTTTCCTCCAGGGATGGTCTCGTTATGATCCCAAGACCGGAGAAGGGCAAGTCGCTTTTATAAATAAAGACATCACGTCCCCGGCGTTCGAAAAAGAAGTCCGCCGGTACCGGATGGATGAAACGGTCGATGTTATTTTGGCGAACCTTGGGTTTTGGAACATGTACGGAAATGCCAACGACAAGGCAGCGGAGTTTGCAGGGAAGTGGAAGAACGTAAAGCTTTTCATCAATTCGGGGTTTTATTCGCAAAGCCTGGTTGCCTCCGCGGGTGAGTCGAAACAAATGCCTTTGGTCGAAGCGCTCCGCGGGCGTCTTGACGAGCGTGGGTTTCAGACAATAGTTTTCGGCAACGAACCCACCTTCTCCGGAACCCTTGGCGACAGACCCTTCAAGATCCGCGTTCCCGCCCTGATCGCCCTGCGCCCGGAAATCCGCTCTTCAAATTTCCGTACAGAGAGTGACAGCAAAGCTAGCACCGTACGTGCCGAGGTAAGGGCAGACGAGCCCGAAATTCAAAACCAGGCTTTGAATTTGGATAAGAAGCAGCCGAAAACGAGGAGAGATCTTGAAGATGCCGGACGCGTTGCGGAAGCGATCTTCGGGCAGGGCGTAGCGGCATGGCTTGAGAGGAACCGGACGTCGGAATGGAGCAACGAGTCAAGGCTTGCGGCCGCAGAAGCGCACGTCAAAAGGGAAAGTTTGCAAAGGATGCTTCTGGGGAATGATAAAGTCGAGATTTATGACATCCTGCAGGAAATGGTCGAAATGGGCGTCCAGCCGGGGACGACTTCGCTTCATCTGTTCCTGCGGGACCTCCGCAAGGCTTTGAGGTTTCCAGAAGTCTGGAAAAAGATCCCGCTCGTGTATCTTTCGATTTCTGATTATGTGGCGTTCATCTCGATCTTGAAAAGCGAGCCGATTCAAAAATTTCTGGTTTCGGACCGGTTCAAGACTCTGCCGCCTTCCGCGAAATTGATGGGGATCCTTCGCGAAATGAAACGGGAAGGGTATTCGTTTCAAAGCCGGCATCTAACTTCCATTTACAGCGCGCTTCCCGAGGAGCTTGCGTCCGGAGTAACGCGCAAGGAGATCGCGGCGGTTGATGTGTCGATTGAGGTCTATGAGCAGATCGAGAGGGCATTGGCAGACAAGGGCGTTGCCGCGTTCATTTTTGAGGACTTGATGAGTCGCTGGGTCAAAGAGGACCGACTGGCCGCGCTTTATGAATATATCGCTCAAACGGCCAAGCTGCCCCTGGATACCACGGACCTCAGCCAACTTTACAGTGTTCTTCCGGAGGGACTTCCGGGTGGCGTCAGAAAAAATTCTATCGGTTATGTAAACCTGTCCTATGAGGCCTATCAGGGACTGCGCGCGGCACTTCGCGATTCTCGTCTCGGGGGATATTTAGCTTCCCGCGAGTTTCTCGGGAAACAGTTGCGTGAAAGAATGCCGGGCCTTATGAAGAAGATCGCGAGTCTAGGGCTGCCGCTTTTAAGCCGGGATCCTGCCGGTCTTTCGACCGGCCTTCCCGCGAATTTCCGGGTCTTTATCGATTCCGCCGGGTATTCAAGGCCAGGCGGACGTTCGGAAATGCGGAACCCGCAGGAAGAAGTCCTCGAGTCGGAACGGTTGAAGAGTGGGGCAAGGGTCCGGGCGGCGCAAATGGTCCGTTACAATCGCGAGCTGGCCCAGCACTTCACTATGATCCGGCAACTTGAGGAAAGCGTCGATCCCCAGGATCGGGCGCAGGTGGAAGGATTGCGTTCCAAGGTGCGGGATTATGCCAGGAATTTCCGGGCGTTCGCCGAAAAGATCCGGCCTGACTCCGAAGAGAGCCGGACATCCTGGGAGCAAGGATCTTACGGTGTGATCGCGAAATTATATGAAGGCCCATGGAACGCAGTAAAAGCGGAAGCCGCAAGCGGCCAGCTCGAAGTGCTCCGGCGTTTGATCCGCGAGGAAAGGTTAAAGATCGCGGAAGCTTACCGGGCCAAAGACAACGCGATGGTCGAAGTGATAAACCGAACACTAGTAGCTCTCTATAAAAATGAATTGAAGCTTCAGCTGCTAAGAACCGCCGCAGAACTCGAATCCGGAAGACTCCCCTCTCCCGCGCTTTTGGCGATGGTGATGTCGCTAGCCGGGATCTACCAGCGTCTCGGCCGGGAGGAATACTTCTGGCGCTGGCGCCGGGCCATTCAGGAATCCTCGGCGGGCAAGATCCTCGCGATGGGGCGTAGCGGCCTCGGAATGGTCTATAACTACGCGAATTTCAGGATCGAAACTCATTATGAATCCGGGAAAGTCAATTCCGCCGTGACGATCGGGCAGGACCGGTGGGTTCGCAGGCGGCTTGAGGATGGTTCGTTCACGTATGAACCGGTGCGGACTCAAATTGCTTTAGCGGATTATCCTACGGCGATCCGGAGCCAGGTCCATACCCTTGTAAGTCAGGAAGAAGATTATGAAGTGATCCTCAGCCAGAAGCTGGAGCTTGAGGAGGTCCGTGGCATCCTTCAGGCAGCCGAGGGTGCCGTTCTTTCGGAAGTCGACAGAGAAGTGATCGAGGCGATCTTTGAGGAAGTGTTGAACGTGGTGCCGGGAGGATTGGCTCGCGGAAGAACGGATTTCAAGCGGACCGCAGCCGTGAATCTCGAAACCGCGCATGAAAAGCTCAAGGCGGGTGATGCGAGATCCGCAGCCGGGTATCTGGAAGCGGCGAGCGAAAATTTAAATCTGCGTCTCAAGGATATCGAAGAGAAAAAAGACGGCGTCAACTCCCGCGCGGATTATCTGACCCACCAATTCCGGTTGGAAGTCACGCATGAAGCCGTAGAAGAGCTTAAGGCGCGCGTCACAGAAGGCCATTACAAGGAAGCCCTCGCGCTTGTCGAAGTGCTTTATCGGACACATTACTCTTTTCCCGTCCAAGGGCAGAAAAACCGCTACGCGGCGCTCCGGTGGCGCTTGCGCGATCTCAGGGAAATGTTAAGAGAGCAGGCGGGCAGCCGCACATTTTCCGCACAAGGAAAACAAAAGATCAGGTTTGCGCTTGAGAATCTCTCTCGATTAACCCTCTCTCCAACCGTTTCAACCTACGCGGGTGAAAGGGTTCAGGGAGAAACAGAAGCCCGCGCCGAGGTGCGGGTCACGGAGGAGAAGCTTTTTAGGCCCGAGGACCTCCGGGGCATCACAGCGCGGCGGCAACTTCTGAAGATGATCTATCCACATCTGACACTGGAACAAAAACAGGCGATTCTCCACCCGCATGTCCTGCCGGTCCTGCTCGGCGTGAAATCCGCTTATGTTCCTTTTGGAGGGTATCAAGATCGTGATCCTGAACCTAAAACACAGATCATTTCTGATGCGCTCGGCCGGTTCCCGCAAGTGTGGCAATTTCTGGGACTTGTCTTCACGGAAAATTACATGGTGAATTTAAGCCATTTTACGGAACGCCTTAAAAAAGAGGGGCAATTTCTCGTGGATTCCGGTGTCCTGACTCCGGCCCAATTAAGTCGATTTTCTTCCGGACCGGTGGACCAGGCTTTTATCTATGATCTGACGGGCTGGTTCGTTCGCTATATTCCCAATGTCCCCGGAAGGAAGTTTGTCCAGGGATTCACTATCGGTTATTTTCTCGAAGACATCCGCTTTGAGGACTTTTATGGAAATAATATAAAGCAGATGATTTTTGCTCCGGGTTTAACCTTGCTGCAAAACTCATGGGCCGGTTTCCCGCTTCGTAATGCCAAGGTTGTCCTCCGGGCCGATCTGATGGGTCGCGGTCCTGTTTCACCGTTGGGGTATGTTCTGGATAGCGCCTACGGACATCTAATGTCTGTAACGGATCTTGAAAAGGCGGCTGTCCTGACAACCCGGTGGGAGAGTGTGGCCCATGAAACTTACCGTCAGTTCTCATCTTTCCAAGATTTCGAAAAGGTCGTGCCGCCCATGACCTTAAAGACGTTCTGGTCCCTTGATCGCTCGGAAATGCGGGGCAGTGATGAGCAGAAATTTTTGAGGCGCATCGCCGGCATGCAGGCCGCGATGGGGATCGTTGCGGGAGCCTATGCTTTTATGAAAATGAGGAGCGGGTTCTTTGAGGCGAATCCGGTGACAGAAATGCTCACGATCCTGATTCTGTCGAACTGGCTGGGGGATCTGCTTGCGCAATTCTTCAATCCGGCGACGGAAAAGGGTGCGCGGCATTTCAGCATCCGCAGGAACCTGTATATGGGCGCTGCGATCGGCCTTCTCGATGCGGCGGCTTACTACTGGTGGTTCCGGCTGTTGGATCTTTTCGGTCAAAGCGTCGCTGCCGGAGCGCTCAAGTCTGTTCTTCAGGCGACGGTGTTCAGCTTTGCTTATTACCTCATTTATTTCCCACTGGTCGACATGATCCGCCACAACGCCCCGAACCGTTTCTTTAAAGGTCTTTTCCCGAGAATCCTGGAGGTCTGGAAACTCGACGCGGTGATCTACGGCCTCTTCATTCATCCCGTAAATTTTATCCTCTTGCCGTGGCTTGTGCGCGGGACAAGTCTCGAGAATTCATCTTTCCTGTATGTCGCGATGAGTACTGTTCTCGCGGTCGCGAACGTCGTCTGGAGCGGCGTCCTCTCCTGGTTTGCGCATCGCCGGTCGGAACGCCAAACTCCATCCCGCCTACGAGACGAAGTATCGGGAAGCGCCCTATCACCCCTCGTAGGCGGGGCAGTGGATAAAAAGACAGACGGTCGCTCGGAAGCGCGCAGCGCTGGATCCTTGGAGGCATTGAAACAGAAAATGCCGCTTAAATTGCAGCCTTTGCTGCGCAGGATCGAAGCCTCGATCCGCGAAAAGAAATGGGACCGGGCGGCGCATGATTTCAGGAATTTTTTAACAATGGCCAGCGTTTTTACACCCTCTGGCATTCCGGCCTCCCAACGCGATTCCTTGTTCGCGGCTCTCGAAAAAGAGCTTACCGAATTAAGGAGAAATCTTGGCGATGCCAGAACCGTAGATGCTCAGCCACCTGCCAAGCCGGAGCCGCCGATGGAAGTAACTTTGGACTTGCCGGACACCACGCAGCTGCCTTTAGCATCCAAAGCTGATCACGAAACAGCCGCTGGGATCGAGCAGTTTTGGAGAGAACAAGTAAAACCGCTCAGTGACGCCGCGCTCAGCCGGAGGGCGGAAGAATTTAAAATAGCGGTCAGAGAATGGGGCACAAGCGTTGACGCCGCCTTTCCGGAAGCGATGGCTGTTTTTATCGAAGCCGCGAACAGGCAGCTCCGGGACTATCTGGACGGCGGAGAAGTTTCTTCATCAGAGATCCTTGCTGCGGTTTGCATGTACCGGGGGGGGAAGGCGGTCGAAATGAAACCCGGCGAAGGCAAGACCCTCGCGATCGCCATGGCCGCGTATCCTCACGCGCTCACCGGTAAAGGCGTCCATATCCATACTTTCAACGATTATCTCCCGAAGCGCGACGCGCAGAATATGGGCAAGGTGTTCGATTTCCTCGGACTGACGACGGGCGTGGTCGCCGGTAAACTTTCCTATGTTTATGAGAAGAAGGGGAACAATCCGGAGAGATGGATTGGGGACCTTACTTCCGTACCCTTGAGCCAAAGAAAAGCAGCCTATAACTGCGACGTCACGTATGGGATGAAGGACACGATCGTGTTCGATTACCTGCATGATCATGCGGTTTCGAAAGAAACCGATCTCTATCAGCGCCGGGAACCGCCGGCCATGGTCGTTGTGGATGAAGCCGACAGCATTCTCCTTGATGAAGCGTACACTCCGCTGAACCTGACCGGTAAAGTGACCTCATCGGAACATAAGCGGATCGGGTCTAAACAATACAAGCAGATCTATCAATTCAGCCGCGGCCTTCTTCCGCGTGATTATATGGTCAAAAAAGACGAGCAATCCATCCGCTTCAAAGGGGAAGGAGAAGAAAAAATCCGCCGGTTTTTCGAAAATTCCATAGCGCTCAAAAGGTCCGGTATTTCCTACGGGGAAGTGGAGGTTCTTGTCCTGGAAGCCCTCCAGGCGCGGCTATTCCTGCACGAGGGGGACCACTATGTGTTCATGAACGGGAGGATCATTATCCTGGATGAATTCACTCGAAGGATCAAGCCGGACCATTATTGGGAAGATCACCTGCAACAATTCGCGGAAGTAAAAGAAGGTTTGGAGCCCACTTCGAGATTGCGGAAGGTGGGGACGATCACCTACCAAAGTTATTACCGGAGAGCCGCGAAAGCATCACGGCTCGTCGCAACGAGCGGAACGATCGACGGGGACGCGAACGAACTCAAGGAAGTGTACGGTTTGGAAGCCGTACGCATCCTTCCGGAAAAGACGTCGCAGATGGTCCCGCGCCTGTGGAAGATCGCGGAGACGGAGAAAGAGAACATCGAACGGATCACGAAGTACATAAAAAAAATCCATACGAACGGCAATCCTCTGCTCATATTCTGTTCGACAATCCCGGCGATGCTCAAGGTGGCGAAGGCATTAAAAGACGCGGGAATCTCTTGTGAGAAGATCGATGGACGCGATGCCGAATCGGAGCCGCGCATTATCGCGCGGGCGGGGAGACTCGGGGCCGTAACGGTTGCGACGAACGCGGCGGGAAGAGGCACTCATATCACGTATGGCCCGGGCGTCGAAGAAATTAGCGGCATGGTTGTCCTGAGGACACTTCTTAACAAGACCCGGCGCCAGGACGAACAAACTGAAAACCGCACGGCCAGGCGCGGGCTTCGTGGTTCCGTCGAAATCTTTTTGTCGAAAGAGGACGAACTGATACAGAGGTTCGGCCCGGACAAGCCACAGTCGAAAAGCGAGGCGTATTACCGGCGAAAGCGCATCCAGGCCTTTCGATTGGATAACGCGTTCGACCCGTTCCGGGAGGAATACTACCGCCTCCGTGACGAACTTTTATATTCCAAGGTGGAAAAGCAGCCTACAGAAGAAAGGCTCGAGTTCGTCAATGGCCTGTGGAGCGAGCTATTGGATCTCCTGAGCATGGAAAAAAGGGCTCTCTGCAACGTATCCGAGGACTTGTACGTGGAATTCATAAAACAAAGATCTGCGGAATTCCTGTTGCGGGCAAAAGAAATCCTGAGAGGCGTCCCCCTCGTCGACGAAGGAAAAACGGCGCCGAGTTCTCAGGCTGGGGCTTTAAGTGATCCGATCGATCGCGGAAAATGGGCCGATGCTCCGGAAGGGGTGCTGTTGGCTCTTACCGGCCTGGATCGTAAGATCTGCGAATATGCCGGGACAAAGATCGCAGAAAGGGGGCTTCCCTCCTACCAAGACATTGCGGACAAATTCGGGATTGCCAGAAAGCATATCAATTATCCGCTTCGCAGGATCCAAAAAAGGATCCGGAACGGCAAGACGGGAACGGAAGATCTTGCCGAGGCTTTGAAAGTTGATCGCGAAAAAGTAAGCGAAGAAGTTCTGGTCCGGCTTAAAAATCTTCGCCATGAAAGGCTCCTCCGCTGGCTGTTCGGGATCGGTGTGCAACGGGTCCAGAATTCCATGGAATTGATCCGGAAGCTCGAGGAAGAAGGTCTGCTCCCTAAACCAAAAGATGGAGTTGAGGATCCCCGAAAGCAAATGCGTCAGGCGGTTGTACGGGCGGGAATTTTTAAACAGCAGGCCTTGAGCGCATTGCGTGCAACGATCGAAGCGGCGGAGAAGGGGCTTCTCTTGCGGTTGGACCCGGCAGCCGATGCGGCCATTTTAAGGACGATGACCGATGTTGAGAAAGAAGTCTACGGGATTCTTCTCGAGGTCCAGAAAAGCCGTCGCCCGATCCGTTTGTCGCAGGTTCAAACGAAACTGAACGAAATCGTACAGATGAAAAAAAGGCCGGATCTTGTGTTAGCGAGCCTTACAGGGGTCCGCATGGCCTGCGTCCGCGTATCAAGGAAAGCACAAAATCGCGAGGATGGTTTCGCGCTTTTGATGAAAGACGGCGGGATCCCGGAAGAAAAACGTAAGTCCGTAGAGGCTGTTTTTAAGCGGAAATTGCCTTCGAAAGACCAACGGGTGCTTGATCTCAAATACGGGATCGTTTCGAACCAGGTTGTTTTAGCGAAGGACCGGTTGGATATCCTTTTGGCCGAAAAGCTGATCGGAGCCCAAACATACAAAGAACCGGTCTGGCAATCCAGAAGGCTCGAGGCCGTTGCGTTAAGCCATTTGACGTTGTTGATGGAAAATGGGACGCTTCCCGTTCCGGTTTTAAGGTGGTCGGATCCCGAGAAAGCGGCGCATCGGTCGTTTGTTTCGAATGCGTTGAAGCGGTTCTCGAAGATAGACCC
>CAYMER010000145.1:0-4824 GCA_964389345.1 uncultured bacterium
GTTCCATTCCTCGCGAATACATTCCCGCCGTGGAATCCGGAGTGGAAGATGCTTGTGCGAACGGAGTGTTGGCCGGTTATCCTGTCACAGACGTTCGGGCCATCGTTTATGACGGAAGCTATCACGATGTTGACTCTTCGGAAATTGCTTTTAAAATGGCCGGAATTTTCGCATTCAAGGAAGCATTTAAGCGAGCGAAGCCCGTGCTCCTCGAGCCCATCATGTTCGTGGAGGTCTTGGTCCCTGAGGAATACATGGGGGATATCATCGGCGATTTGAACTCCCGCCGTTGCGTGATCCAGGAGCTCACAAATCGTGGCCATCTTAAGGCGATACAGGGACTTGTTCCCTTATCTGAGATGTTCGGTTATGCGACTTCGGTCCGTTCCTTGTCGCAGGGACGCGCGACTTACACCATGGAGCCGCACACTTATCAAGAAGTTCCAAAAATGGTCGCAGAAAAGATCATCGCAGGATAAAAAAATGGCCCAAGCTAAAGAAAAGATCCGTATCAAATTGAAAGCGTATGACCACCGCGTGCTGGACCAGTCGGTCCAAGAGATTGTAGGGACCGCGAAAAAGACCGGCGCGAAAGTGATCGGTCCAATTCCCCTTCCGACGCATATTTGGAAAACGACGGTGCTTCGCGGCCCGCACATCGATAAAAAGGCGCGCGATCAATTCGAGATCCGGACCCATAAACGGCTTATTGAACTGGAAGATCCCACTTCCCGCACCGTGGACGCGTTGATGAAGCTTGACCTCCCGGCAGGCGTGGATGTTGAAATCAAACTTTAAAAGAGAGATTTATGATCGGTTTATTGGGTAAAAAAGTCGGAATGTCACAGATCTTCGATGGGGAAGGCCAGCAGATCCCCGTGACGGTGCTTGAGGTAGGGCCGTGTTTTGTGACGGCGCTTCGTACCAAGGAAAAGAACGGGTACCTAGGCGTTCAGCTTGGGTTCGATGCCGTGAAAGAAAAGCGGCTGAACAAGGCCAAGCTGGGTATGCTCCGCAAGGCGAAGGTGCCCGTGGTTAATTTTATTCGCGAGATTCGCACCGAAGATATTGCTAATTTAAGCGTGGGTAGCGAACTTCGCGCGGAGAATTTCGAGGCCGGAGAATATGTGGATATCGAAGGGGTCTCGATTGGTAAAGGTTTTCAGGGCGTTGTAAAGCGTCTTAACTATAAAGGTGGGGGAGCCGGGCATGGTTCAATGTTTGGTCGTGTTCCCGGAGGTATTGGCTCAAGGGCGGGCGGCGTGGGTTGCCGTAAAAAAGTGAGTAAGGGCAAAGGGCTTCCCGGACATATGGGCGATGAAAAGATCTGTATTCATAATCTGAAGATCATGAAAGTGGATTCCGAGAACAATCTATTGCTGCTTCAAGGCAGCGTTCCGGGGGCGGAGGGTGGATACATCATCATCCGCAGTGCCCTCAAACGCGGTAAGAAAAATCCCTGGAAAGTGAGAAATAGTAAGCAGGAGTCCCCGAAGGAAAAGTCCTCGGAAACTTCCAAAGCTGAAAATCCTCAGGTAGTTCCATAAGCTATGCGCTCATTAGAAAGGTGTGAAAGATGAAGGTGCTTCTTTACTCGAAAGAGGGTAAGAAGAAACAAGAGGTGGTGCTGAATCCCGAGATCTACGGGGTCCGGGCGAACGACCGTCTTTTGGAGCTCGTGCGGAATGCCTATTCGGGCAATCTTCGCAAAGGGACTGTCGATACCAAGACGCGCGGTGAAGTGCGCGGCGGCGGCAAAAAACCTTGGAAGCAAAAAGGGACCGGAAGGGCGCGTGCGGGTTCGAGCCGCTCTCCGATCTGGGTGGGCGGCGGTACCGTGTTCGGCCCGCATCAGAGGGACTACACCGTCAATTTATCCAAGACGATCCGCAATCTGGCTCTGAGAGTCATGCTTAGCAAACGTGCGGGGGAAAAGAATTTAGTGCTTCTTGAAGCGATCAATCTTGAGACGCCGAAGACGAAAGAGTTTGCAATGATCGCGAAAGCGTTGCCGATCCTGAAAAAGCGCGCTCTCTACGTGGTAAAAGAAGCGACGCCGAACCTCAAGCGCGCGAGCCGCAATATGCGCGAGAGGATCGAGGTCAAGACGGCTGCGGAATTCACGGCTTTTGATGTGATGCAGCGCGCCAAACTTGTGATTGACGAGGCGGCTGTCGAGCTGATCGAAAAGCGGTTAGCGGTCACGGCGAAGGAGAAATCCAGTGAAGCTTAATATTTACGATGTAGTGATCGAGCCGCTCATAACCGAAAAGCTCTCCAAGGCCGCCGAGGTCGCGAGCCAGTACGGTTTTCGTGTGCACCCGCAAGCCAATAAAAAAGAGGTGAAGGCGGCCGTCGAGAAGATTTTTGATGTGCATGTGGAAAGCGTGAATACGATGAACGTTTCCGGAAAATGGCGCCGTGTGCGTCACGTGCCCGGACAGACGGCGGCTTGGAAAAAAGCCATCGTGACCCTGAAAAAGGGCGAAAAGATTGATCTGACAAAGTGACGCAGTTTGTCATCCCCGCGAAAGCGGGTATCCAAATGGATTCCCGACCTGCCTAAAAGCAGGCATTCGGGAATGACAAGAAGAATAAGGGCAGAAAAGGATTTATGGGACTCATTAAGTTTAAACCAACAACACCGACGCGGCGATACGGGAACGTTTCCGATTTTGCCGAGATCACCACGGATCGTCCGTATAAGCCTTTGACTTATATCAAAAAAGGCTCGGGCGGACGCAACAACCATGGCCATATCACTTCGCGTCGTATCGGGGGCGGGCATAAGCGCCGCATCCGTTTAATCGATTTTAGAAGAAATCGTATCGGTCTCGAAGCAACGGTTTTGACCGTGGAATATAATCCGAACCGTAGCGCACGCATCGCTCTTGTGCAGTATACGGATGGTCTTAAAAGCTACATCCTTTGTCCCGACGGCCTCAAGGTCGGCGAAAAAGTGGTGAGCGGGCCGGATGTGGAAGTGAAGGTCGGGAATCATTTACCACTTGAGAAGATCCCGGAAGGTTCCATGATCCACAACATCGAACTTCGTCCCGGTTTGGGAGGGAAGCTCGCACGCGCCGGCGGCGTGGTAGCGCAGATCCTCGCAAAAGAAAATGATATGGCACATATTAAGCTTCCCTCCGGTGAAGTGAGACTTGTTCCGGCGAAGTCGTACGCAACGATCGGGCAGTGCTCGAATATCGATCATGAGAATATTGTTCTTGGCAAAGCCGGCCGGGCAAGGTGGCTCGGACGGCGTCCTGTTTCGCGTGGTGTTGCGCGTAATCCTGTGGACCATCCGCTTGGCGGAGGTGAAGGAAAGTCGAAGGGTGGCAATCATCCTCAGAGTCCGACAGGGGTAAAATCCAAGGGCTATAAGACACGCAAGAAGTACAAAGCATCGAACAAATACATTGTGAAGGATCGCAGAAAATGAGCCGTTCGGCAAAAAAAGGCGTCTACGTTGACGACAGACTTTTAGGCAAGGTCCAGACCGCGAATCAAAAAAAAGATCGCCGTCCCATCAAAACTTGGTCGCGGCGCTCTACGATCACACCGGAGTTCATCGGGGTGACGCTCTCAGTACATAACGGAAAAAACTTTATTAACGTGTTTGTGACCGAGAACATGGTTGGACACAAGGTCGGGGAATTTTCTCCGACACGAACGTTCAGGAAACACAGCGCTTCGGGTGACAAGGCAAAAGCCCTTGCCTCCGGCTCAACGACCTAATCTGAAAGAGTGTCATGGCTAAAGAAGAAAAAAAATCAAAAGTAGAAGCGGTGCCGTCACCGCGCGTTGTCAGAGCGCTCACGAAACATTTAAGGATCGCTCCGCGAAAGATGCGCCTTGTGATCGATACGATTCGCAGACAGCCGGCCCAGGAAGCGGTTGGAATTCTGATGCTTCTCAAAAAGAAGGGCGCGAAGCTTGCGGTCAAGACTTTGAAAAGCGCCATCGCGAATGCCAAGAATCTTGGGCTGAATGAAAACCGTCTTTATGTTTCAAACGTGCGCGCGGATGGAGGACCGGTGTTCAAGCGGTTCCTGACCCGTTCGATGGGGCGCGCGGATAAAATTTTAAAACGGACCACCCACTTGACCATAGAAGTCCGCGAAGGGACGAAGATCTGGGGTGGAAGAGCGCCGGAAGACGCGAAAGCGAATCATAAGAAAAAGACCGCTGCGGCGGCTTGAAAATGAAGACATAAGGGAGGTTATTTTGGGTCAAAAAGTTCATCCTTACGGTTTAAGACTTGGGTATATCAAGCCCTGGAAAGCGCGGTGGTTCGCCAAGCGCGATGCCGGGACTATTCTTATGGAAGATCTCAAGATTCGCGCGTATCTGAAGAAAAAGCTGGCCATTGCCGGTATTTCTTCGATCGAGATCGACCGGGCGTCGAACCGGGTCCGAATCCGTATTTTCGCGGCCAAACCAGGTGTGATCATTGGACGGCGAGGGCAGGAGATCGATAAGATCAAGGAAGATCTTGCGGCCCTGACGAAGAACGAAGTGTTCTTGGATATCAAGGAAGTGAAGATGCCTCAAATCGACGCGCAGCTCGTAGCCGAAAATATCGTGCTGCAGCTTGAAAAGCGCATCGGGTTCCGTCGCGCGATGAAAAAGGCCATCCAGCTTGCGATGCAAAAGGGCGCGCTGGGTATCAAGGTTCAGTGCAAGGGCCGTCTCGGCGGTGCGGAGATCGCCCGTGAAGAAAAATATCATGAAGGAAAGGTCCCTCTCAGCACTTTTCGCGCGGATATCGATTACGGATTCGCGGAAGCCTTCACCACCTACGGAACCATTGGTTGCAAGACA
>CAYMER010000146.1:0-2676 GCA_964389345.1 uncultured bacterium
ACCTTGGCGTAGCGCGTGAAATAATTCTTGATGAACTGGTCCGCTTCCGGGATCGACATGTTCAGATCCTGCGAAAGCCCGTAGCTGGTCTTGCCGTACACGATGCTGAAATTGATGGTTTTGGCGGCATTCCGCATTTCACGCGTAACTTCTTTCTCGCTCACGCCATAAAGAAGCGTCGCTGTAAAGGTGTGAATGTCGCGGTCTTCCGCGAACGCCTTCGTCAGGCTCGGGTCGCCTGAAAAATGCGCGAGCACCCTGAGCTCGATCTGGGAATAATCCGCAGAAAGGATCTTGCCCTGGCCTTTCCCTTTTCCTCTCGGTCGCGCCACAAAGGCCTTCCGGACCAGCCGTCCCATCTCGGTCTTGATGGGGATATTCTGAAGGTTCGGATCCGAACTTGAAAGCCGCCCTGTGTCGGTGGTCGTTTGATTAAACGATGTGTGAACGCAATGCGTCCCGGGACTCACCATCTCCGGCAACGCGTCCAGATAGGTAGACTTCAGTTTCGCGCGTTCCCGATACTCCAGAATCTTCCGCGGCAATTCATGCGAAATCGCAAGCTTTTCGAGAACGCCCGCGTCAGTCGAATACCCGGTCTTAATCTTTTTAAAGGCCGGCAATTTCTTTTGAACGAACAGTACGTCCGCGAGTTGTTTCGGAGAATCCAGATTAAATTCCGTCCCGGCATCTGCGTGAATCTCCTTCACGAGGGCGTCGATCTCTCCCGTGGCTTTGTCCGACAATTCTTTCAGAAAATCCAGGTCGAGCGCCACGCCGTTCATTTCGATTTTGGCTAAAACACCCGCTAAAGGCATCTCGACCTTTTCAAAAAGTTCTTTGAGCCCGAGTTCCCCAAGCTTTTCCTCAAAGATCGGCACAAGACGCGTCACGCAATCCGCATCTTCGCAGGCGTAAGCCGTGATTCTCTCGAGCGGAACGGCGTCCATCGTGATCTGCTTTGCTCCTTTCCCAATCAAGCTTTCCGTCGTGATCTTTTGCACGTTCAAATACTCGATTGAAATATCATCCAGATTGTGATTCCGCTTGATGGGGTTGATCAAATAGCTTGCGATCATGGTGTCGAACGTGACGCCGGAAAGCCGGACGCCGTGACGCGCCATCACGATCTCGTCATATTTGATGTTCTGCCCGTACTTGGCGACCTTGCCATCTTCAAGTATCGGTTTTAAAACCTTCAAGACTTCCTCGAGCGGCAGGCCGATTCCCTGGTGCGCCGGCAAAGCTACGGGGATGTAATAAGCCGTGAACGGCTCCCAGCAGAAGCTCATGCCGACCAAGGCAGCTTTCATCGGATCGATTGAGGTTGTCTCGGTGTCAAAGCTGAAGGCTTTCACTTTTTTGAGCTCTCCAGAAAACGCCTCGAGCTCCCCGGCGGTCTCGATCGCCTTGTAATTCCGGCCTTTCGTTTCTTTTTCTCCCTGCGCCGCGACGCTTTTCAGAAGCCCGCGAAATTCATACCGCTTGAAAAATTCCGCCAGGGCCACGTTGTCGGGCTCGATCACGCGGACCCTTTCCCAGTCGATTTCAAGCGGCACGTTTGTGTCGATCGTCGCAAGCATTTGGGACATTTTCAGATCTTTCAGGTTCTCTTTGATCTTTTGCCTTTGTTTTTCCGAGGGGATCTCTTCGATCCGTTCAAGGAGGCTCTGCACCGAACCGAACTCCTGCATGAGTTTAATGGCGGTCTTTTCGCCGATCCCCGGCACGCCCGGAATATTGTCCGAAGCGTCGCCCATCAGCGCGAGAATATCCACAACCTTTTCCGGCCCAAGCCCGCTGAAGCGCTCCCGGACTTTTTCGCAGTCGTAGACGAGATTCTCTTTGTGCGGCTGAAGGATCTTGACTTGTTCATTCACGAGTTGAAAGGCGTCTTTATCCCCGGTAATGATGAAGACCTTAAACCCTTCTTTTTCCCCTTGCTTGGCCAGAGTCCCTATGACGTCATCCGCCTCGAAGCCCGCCTTCTCAAGGATCGTCCAGTTCGAGATCCGGCAGAACTCCTTAATGGGCTCAATTTGTTTCACGAGCTCCTCAGGCATAGGCTTGCGATGCGCCTTGTACTCCTTGTACTGCTCGTGCCGGAAGGTCGGTTCTTTCCGGTCAAAACACATGACCACATGGTCCGGCTTCTGCTCTTCCATCATCTTTCGGATCATGGTCACGAACCCGTAAATCGCATTGGTCGGCTCTCCCTTGGAATTCGTCAAATTCGAGATCGCGTAGAAAGCCCGGTAGCAAAAGGAATGTCCGTCCACCAGGAACAGTTTTCCCCCCGCCTGCAAAGCAAGGCGAGGCTCGCTTTTCTTCTCAGGGCGGCCCGTCTGAGGATCCCCGCCTGCCGGACGGGCAGGGGTGAAGGTCGCCTTAAAGACAGAGCGGCCTTGAGGATTTTCCTTCGGGGTTTTTTTTGTCATTTGGTTAATCAAATCTTCGTGTTTTCTCTGGCTTCTTAGGAAAATACGCGGAAAGAGCTGAAAGTGGCGATCAAGCTGCTGGGATTAAAATTGAATTGGGTCTCTTTTGCGTGGAATTTATCCCGGTCCCGACGGCTCATTTCTCTGGGGGACCCGCCTCCCCTGCTTGGAGGCGGGCATAGGATAACCAACCCCCTCAGTGGGGTCAAGTTTTATTTTAATGAGCACGTGACTTATG
>CAYMER010000147.1:0-4653 GCA_964389345.1 uncultured bacterium
CGATCCGTGACACACTCTGCACTTACATCTCTATCCACGAGCTTGTTCTCGCTACCATCCTTTTGTGTTTATAGTTTTTCTTTTTTTTGATGCCGCGACCACCACCAACATCTACACGGCTCTGAACACTCTTTCCCTACACGACGCTCTTCCGATCTCAATTTCGAAGAGCCGGATAGCGCCAAGGACAAGATCGCGTTCGACAACCTTACGCCGCTTTATCCGGACCAGCGGATCCAGCTTGAGACCACGCAGGAAGAGGTCTCCATGCGTGTGATGGACCTTTTGGCGCCGATAGGGTTTGGACAGCGCGGGATGATCGTCGCGCAGCCCTACAGTGGCAAGACGATCCTCCTTCAGAAGATCGCCAACTCCATTACGACGAACCATCCGGACGCGTATCTGATCGTTCTTTTGATCGACGAACGTCCCGAGGAAGTGACCGATATGCAGCGTTCGGTGAAAGGCGAGGTCATTGCCTCGACCTTTGACGAGCCCGCGGACCGGCACGTCCAGGTTGCAGAGATCGTTCTGGAGAAAGCCAAGCGCTTAGTCGAGCACAAGCGCGACGTGGTGATCCTCCTGGACAGCATCACGCGTCTGGCCCGGGTCTACAACGCCGTGGCGCCGCACTCCGGAAAGATCCTCTCCGGAGGCGTAGATTCGAATGCGCTCCACAAGCCGAAACGGTTTTTTGGTTCGGCCAGGAACGTGGAAGAAGGCGGCAGCATTACGATCATTGCCACCGCGCTCGTGGATACGGGTTCACGCATGGACGAGGTTATCTTTGAAGAGTTCAAAGGCACGGGCAATATGGAGCTGCAGTTGGATCGCAATCTCTTCCAGCGCAGGATCTATCCGGCCATTGATGTGAAGAAATCCAACACGCGCAAAGAAGACCTCCTGATCCCCGCCGAAGAACTCAACCGCGTGTGGATCCTCCGTAAGGTCTTGAATGAACTCAACCCGTCGGAAGCGATGGAGCTTCTGGTGGATCGTCTTAAAAAAACAAAATCCAACGCTGATTTTCTTCTCAGCATGAATAAAGTAAAAGAGTGAAATGACCTGCCTCACGGCAGGTCATCCCCGAATGCTTTAATCGGGGATCCAGAGACTGGATTCCCGCTTTCGCGGGAATGACAGAATGTTAAAACGATAAAACAAAAAAGGAGTTCCTGGTCATGAAAAAAGAAATTCACCCGAAATACGGCCCCTCCACCATCCAGTGCGCCTGCGGCAATGTGATCGAGACGCGCAGTGTAATGCCCCGGATGCAAGTGGACATTTGCTCCAGTTGCCATCCGTTCTTTACGGGCAAGCAGAAGATCCTGGACACCGCCGGGCGCATTGACCGGTTCAAGAAAAAGTTCCAGGACCGTGTGGCCATCAACAAAAAATCGACCAAGATAGCGCCCAAGCTTCCGGTGAAGCTCAAGTTCTCTGAGGATGCCCGGAAAGAAAAACTGCAGGCGTTGAAGGACAAAGTTAAAGCGGCGGGAAAATAAAAACGTAACGGCGGAAGGAGTACGGTGTACGGCGAAAACGAAATGCGCTTCGCCGTACGCCTTGCTCCGTACGCAAGGCGCAAATGAGAATCCGTGAGCGTTTAGAAAAAACAGAGGCAAGGTTCCGCGAGCTTGAGGCTTTGCTCGGAAGCCCGGATACTGCCCGGAGCAAGTTCCAGGCCTTGAACAAAGAAATGTCCCTGTTGAAACCTGTCATGGAGCTTTTCGAGAAATACAAGAAAACAGAGCAAGAAGTGTCCGGGCTCAGGCACAGTCTTGGCGATAGTTACAACGACGAGGCCATGAAAAATCTTATCAGCGAAGAGCTGAAGGCTCTTGAAGAAGCGCAGAAGGAGCGGGAAAGCAAGCTCGAGGAGCTTTTCTTGCGGGACATGCAGCCGGATGCGGCCCGCGACGTGATCGTGGAAATTCGCGCGGGAACGGGCGGGGAAGAAGCCGCGCTTTTCGCGGGAGATCTTTTTCGCATGTACAGCATGTACGCGGGGAATCATGGTTTGCGCATCGAGGTGATGGATACGAATCCCACGGGGATCGGCGGGTTCAAGGAGATCATTTTCGGCGTCACCGGGGAGCATGTTTTTAGCCATTTCAAATATGAAAGCGGGATCCATCGCGTCCAACGCGTGCCGAAGACCGAAGCAAGCGGACGCATCCACACCTCGGCCGTGACAGTGGCGGTGTTGCCCGATGTCGAGGAAGAAGAGATCGAGATCAAGGCGGACGATCTTCGGATCGATGTCTATCGCGCTTCCGGAGCAGGCGGACAGCATGTGAACAAAACCGAGTCCGCGGTGCGTATCACCCACATGCCGACGGGATTTGTGGTCGCGTGTCAGGACGAGAGATCCCAGCAAAAAAACAAAGTGAAGGCAATGCGCATTTTACGCGCGAAGATCTTTGATTTCCGCCGCGCTCTTGCGGAGGCCGAGGTCGCGAAGAATCGCAAAGCGCAGATCGGTTCGGGCGATCGCTCGGGCAAGATCCGGACTTATAATTATCCGGACAATCGCGTGACCGATCACCGGATCGGCCTCACGCTCCACAGCTTGAACCAGATCCTTGATGGGAAACTCGACCCGGTCGTCCGCGCCCTCACCGAAGACGAAAAAGTCCGGTTGTTGACGACATTATGAATTGTCAAGAAAAACTGAAAGGCAGCGAACTTCTCGAGCTGGCCGCCTTGGGGCGCGAGAAACTTTTGCGGGGTGGCATTGCGGAAGCTCAGGAAGAATGCGAACGGGTCCTGATGAAGATTCTGGGTTGTTCGCGTTCCGGGATCTACTTGGAAGAGCATGTATTGAACGCTTCGGGTGTCCGCGAACGGTTTCTGACGTTCATTGAAAAAAGAACCCAAAGGATTCCGCTCGCGTACTTGCTCAAAGAAGCGGACTTCTGGCAGGAAACTTTGTTTGTGGATGAGCGATGCCTTATTCCGCGACCTGAGACCGAGATTTTGGTCGAGCGGGTTTTGGAAGCGCTTGGGAAGGATGACAAAAAAAGTTTTTTATTTTTAGATATCGGAACAGGTTCCGGAGCGATCGCTGTCGCGATCTTGCGTGCTCTCAAGAATGCTCACGGAACACTCCTTGATATTTCCGGAGAAGCGCTTGAAGTGGCGGGGATAAATGTTGAAAAATACGGGCTTAATCAGCCCGTCATTGCGAGGAGCCCCCGTTGCTTCGCTTTGCGAAGCAAAGCGATAGGGACGACGCGGCAATCTGTTTTCAAAAACGAAATTGCTTCGCCTCCGGCTCGCAATGACAGCGAATCTCGAGCTAGGCTGGTCCAAGGCAACTTGTTTGATCCGTTCTCCGTGGACGAAAAATGGAATCTGATCGTTTCGAATCCGCCTTATTTATCGGAAGAAGATTGGAAGGAAGTCCAGGAAGAGCTTAAGTTCGAGCCCCGGGAGGCATTGGACGGCGGGAAAGACGGCCTGGACGTCTATAGAAAGATCATTGCCGGCGCGAAGGATCATTTGATCGGCGGAGGGCTGCTTGCTCTGGAAGTGGGACAAGGCCAAAGTGAGGCGGTTTCAAAGTGGCTTCACGACGCGGGTTATGATAATATCCAGCGTTTCAGGGACCATTTAGGGATAGAACGGGTTGTAATAGCCAGAAAAAAGGATGAAAATTAGAAATCCTAAGCACGAAATTCGAAACAAGCACTAAGAGCTTATCCGGTTTTCAAGCTTTTAGGGACAGTTCTCTTTCGGGAGAACCGTCCCTGACGGACATCAGGATAGGCTCTAAGGACCCAAATCAAAAAATTTGGACATTAGAGGTTTTGAGTTTGTTTAGAGTTTCGGATTTAGGATTTCGAGTTTAAGAGATATGGATAAAATCATTATTCAGGGTGGTTATCGGCTTAAGGGTGAAGTCGATATTTCCGGGTCCAAGAACGCGGTTCTGCCGATCATGGCGGCGGCGCTTCTTACCGAGGAAGAATCGGTTATTACGAACGTTCCGTCGCTCTGGGACGTGCACACGATGGTGAAGCTTCTGCGGTCGCTCGGCGCGAAGGCGATCCTTGAAAACGGTTGTCTCAAGGTGAAGCCGGGCAAGAATTTGAAACCGTTTGCATCTTATAAACTCGTGAAGACCATGCGCGCCTCGGTGTGTGTGCTGGGGCCTCTTTTGGCGCGGCTCGGAGAAGCGGAGGTATCGCTTCCGGGAGGATGCGCGATCGGGCCCAGACCGATCGATCTTCATCTGAAAGGTCTTGAGGCGCTGAACGCCGAACTCCATATCGAGCATGGCTATGTGAAAGTCAAAGCGAACAAGAAATTACGCGGAGCCGAGATCTACCTCGGCGGCGGGTACGGTTCGTCGGTGTTGGCGACAGGCAATGTGATGATGGCGGCGACCTTGGCGTACGGAAAGACCGTGATCGAAAACGCGGCCTGCGAACCGGAGGTCGTGGATCTCGTACGGTTCTTAAGGAAAATGGGCGCGAAGATCACGGGCGAAGGTTCGCCGCGTCTCGAGATCGAAGGCGTTCGGAAGCTTCATGGCGCGGAGCATCAAGTGATCCCGGACCGGATCGAAGAGATCGGAAGAGCCACACGTCTGAACTCCAGTCACCGGCTATGATCTCGTATGCCGTCTTCTGCTTGAAAAAAAAAATA
>CAYMER010000148.1:0-3720 GCA_964389345.1 uncultured bacterium
CACGGATCTTGGCGTTCACTTCCTGGATCGAGTTGTCCATAAGGTTCTCCTTTTGAGATGTTAAGAGTTCGAATTTCCAATGATAATCTTGCCTTTCACATATTGCAAGAGGGTCTTTTGCATTCCTTCGAGATCGTAGGCCGGGATATCTTGTCGCGAGAATTGCATCTCGGTCAGTTGCTCAAAAAGCCTGGAAATTTCGTTCCACTCCCCCGCCCCAAGTCCCTTGGTTTTCAGGACCGAAAGAACCTCCGTGCCGGCAGATTTGGAAGAGACATCATAATAGGTCGCGACGACAATTCGCAACTGATTGGACCAATGGGTCAGTTTAAACTTGGAATCCGGAGAAGTGAAAGTCGCGATGGATTCCTCCGCTTTCGCATAAACGCGCTGCTTCGGATCTGGAGGAGAAACGCTTCTTGCAGCCTCCCGGGCTTTCAGAGCGAGCGTGATTTTTTTGCCGGCGATGATCAATGCCACCAAGGCTGTCAATGCGGCAAACCCGGCCGTCATGAACGATTTTCGAAAAAAAGCAGGAACCACTTCGATCTTTTGCTCCGGAATAAGGATCGGGACCCAAGGATCCGTTTCGGTCTTACGGTAGCTGATTTCAAAAGGATAAATGACGGCCGTTCCAGCTTTCATGGGATGGAATTCATAGAGAAGAGTGTGAGAAACAATCCCGCCCGTTTCCTGTGACTGCCCCATCCCGCCTTTGTCACGGCGGGATGATATGGATTGGGACTGATTTTGATTTTCGAGCGTAATATTTTCAAGCTTCGGTTCGAGGGAATTTATTTCATACGGATCTTCGCTCTGAGGCCATTCAAGTTGAATCTTCAAGATCACGCTCTGGTCGATGGTAATTTGCTTGGCGGGAGGCTCGATCTTGAGGCGTGGAGCGGCAAGGCCTAGAGGCATAAAAATGCCAAGCATCAAGATGAAACATGCGGGAGCACATTTCTTACGTCGACGCATAGTTTCCCTCTGAGATCATGCCTCTGGCGGCGGAAGCAGAACGGGGAACGCCCGCGTTAACCGCCGAACGTTCCCCGTTCCCCGAGTTCGTTACTCCTTTTTCTTCTTTTTTTCCTCGTCATCGACGACTTCGTAATCCGCGTCTACGACTCCTTCGTCCTTTTTCCCTTCAGCTTCGGCTCCGGGAGCTGCCGCGCCTTTATTCCCCGCTTTCTTAGCGGCTTCCTCGTACATCTTCTGCGCGATGGTATGGGACGCCGTCCCAAGTTTCTGAGCAGCTTTATCCAGCTCTTCCTTGGATTCGCTCGTGAGAGATGCCTTCGCTTCTACCAGAGCTTCTTCCACTTTCTTTTTCTCATCCTCCGTGATCTTGTCGCCGTGTTCTTTCAGCGTTTTCTCGGTCGCGTAGATGAGATTGTCGAGCTGGTTTCGCGCGGTGATAACTTCGTGCTTCTTCTTATCATCTTCCGCGTTGGCTTGACCTTCTTTGACAAGTTTCTCCACTTCCTCCTTGGAGAGCCCGGACGAAGATTCGATGCGGATCTTCTGTTCCTTCCCCGTGCCAAGATCTTTGGCCGACACGTGGACAATCCCGTTCGCGTCGATGTCAAAAGTCACTTCGACTTGAGGCATGCCACGTGGCGCGGGCGGGATGCCTTCCAGATTGAAAAGCCCGAGTACGCGGTTATTGGCAGCCATTTCGCGCTCTCCCTGGAGAACCTTCACGGTCACCGCAGTCTGATTGTCCGCCGCGGTCGAAAAGATCTCGGATTTCCGCGTCGGGATCGTGGTGTTGCGTTCGATCAGCTTGGTCATGACACCGCCCAAGGTTTCGATGCCGAGTGAGAGCGGCGTGACGTCGAGGAGCAGGATGTCTTTCACGTCGCCTTTCAAGACGCCGCCCTGAATTGCCGCTCCAACCGCAACGACCTCGTCGGGGTTCACGCCCTGATGCGGGACCTTCTTAAAAAGGTCCTTCGCTTTTTGAACAACAGCCGGCATGCGGGTCATGCCGCCGACCAGGATCACCTCATCAATATCCTCGGGCTTCACACCGGCGTCCTTCATCGCTTGATTGCAAGGGCCTACCGTTCGTGCGATCAAATCGACGACCAGCTGCTCGAGTTTCGCGCGTGTCAGAGTCAGGAGCAGATGTTTGGGCCCCGAGGCGTCCGCCGTGATGAACGGCAGATTGATGTCCGTGCTTTGCGCTGTCGAAAGCTCGCACTTGGCTTTTTCCGCGGCTTCCTTGAGACGCTGGATCGCCATCTTGTCTTTCGAGAGATCGACCCCTTCGGTTTTCTTGAACTCAAGAATGAGCCAATCAATGATCTTCTGGTCGAAGTCATCGCCGCCCAAATGCGTGTCGCCGTTGGTGGCCTTTACTTCGAAGACGCCTTCGCCAATATCGAGGATTGAAATATCGAACGTTCCGCCGCCGAGGTCATAGACTGCGATGGTTTCGTCCTTTTTTTTGTCCATGCCGTACGCGAGCGCGGCCGCGGTCGGCTCGTTGATGATCCTCAGGACTTCGAGGCCCGCGATCTGACCGGCATCCTTGGTGGCTTGGCGCTGGGCATCGTTGAAATACGCGGGCACGGTAATGACGGCTTGCGTGATGGGTTCTCCAAGATACATTTCCGCGTCGGCCTTGAGCTTCATCAGGACTTTTGCGGAGATCTCTTGCGGTGTGTAATCCCGTTTTTCCTGGGGGATATTGAAAACCGCTTCGCCGTGTTTACCGGCTTTGACCTTGAAGGGCACCATCTGGATTTCATGGCCCGCTTCATCAAAACGGCGTCCGATGAAACGCTTGGCGCTGAAGATGGTGTTTTCCGAGTTCGTGACGGCCTGGCGCTTGGCGGTCTGTCCCACCAACTCGCCGTTCTTTGTGAATGCAACGATCGAAGGTGTAGTGCGGTTGCCTTCCTTATTCTCGATCACTTTGGGATCCGATCCCTCGATGATCGCCATGCACGAATTGGTCGTTCCTAAGTCAATTCCTAAGATCTTTCCCATGTTAATTCCTCCTGTTATGTTCGTTAATTACGCCATTCACACTTTATATATATCAATAACCATACCATTATGCCAAAAAATACGAGGTTGTAAATCCATTAATTTCAATGGGTTGCAGCTATTCGATTTTCATGCCAAGAATCAATCTGTTCGGATGCGCCATAATGACGCAACGATTTGTAACTAAACGGCAACGCGGGAACAGTCAGTTTTCGCCAAAAAAATGACTGTCCGCGTCTTTTCTTCTCAAACAAGCTTATACTCTTCCAGTTTCCGATAAAGGGTTCTTCGGGAGATGCCGAGCTTAGCGGCAGCGGTGGATTTGTTGCCACGGGTCTCCTGAAGAGCTTTCCGGATGGGTTCCTTCTCGGCATCGGTTATCCTCGTAATGCCCTTGGGGGTAGCCGGGTGGCCGGTGAGGGACGCGCCGTGGCTTCCCTGCCGGATGTCTTCGGGGATCTGTTCCGTGGTGAGCATGTCTTTGGAGCTCAGGACGATCATTCGTTCGACAATATTCTTAAGCTCGCGGATATTGCCCGGCCAGTTGTATTCGATGAGCGCTGCGAGGGCGTTTCTTTCGATCCCCCGAATCTTTTTGGCGTTCAGGGCGGCGTATTGGCGGATAAAGACATCGACAAGCGGCGGGATATCTTCTTTTCGTTCCCGGAGCGGCGGGACCTTCAGGTAAATGACGTTGATCCGGTAATAGAGGTCCTCGCGGAA
>CAYMER010000149.1:0-15651 GCA_964389345.1 uncultured bacterium
ATTGTGTATTAGGTTACATTCCGACAAAACAAAAAATGCTGACGAATTAATAAAAGCGGTAAAAGAATACAAAGGGCGTAATCACCTTAATGCTGATCAAATCAAGGCGATTGATTGGAACCTGGAAATCATCGCCCGACACTCGACATCGAGTTAGTTTTGTTATGCCAGAATTATGCTAATTTTGAAACCATGCGGGCGAAGGACAGATGACATTGATCTCGTCTTTTACCTAAATTGCGTCAAAGATCCTAAGTGAATGTGCTGATGGGGAGTAACGAAGCAGATGGCAAATCGTTGGGGCATACCTGCCCCGCTCGAACAAAAGATCCGGCGAAGAGATAAACGCTGTGTTTATTGCGGCGCATTTTTTAGAGCAGATTCACGACGGAAGGTTTCATGGGAGCATATTGATAACGATGAGAATCATATTTGCGAGGAAAACGTCGTTCTGTGCTGTAATTCCTGTAATTCAAGCAAGGGTGCCAAAACCCTGTCGGAGTGGCTCGATTCTCCTTTCTGTGAAAAGAATAAAATCACGCCATCAACCATGTCAGAAATTATTAGGCGGTATCTTCGGAGATTCCCGGCACGGAAGTGCTGATAGGTAAGCAAATGTCGTCTTTTGGATCAAAGGCGAAATATTTGATCCATGGCAGAAAAGACGAAAAGACAGACGGCAAGCATTTACGGGAAAGTATAAACCGGACGGTGGCCCGTGGGGAGTGGTAAGTCCGAGTAGCACTGTACCGGGAAACATTGAGTGAAATGGAAAAAAGATCTTTGACGGCGCGGGAATTCGAGGGGCTGGTCCGGGACGCGGTGAAGAGTCTCCCCCGAGAGTTCAAGCGCAAGATCGAGAACATCAATATCGTAATTCTGGCGGAACCGTCGACCTGTCAGAAAAAGGAAGCTGGGACTGGGGCGGGCGAGGACCTTCTGGGGCTCTATGAAGGCGTGCCGCTCTTGGAAAGGACGCACCATGCCGGGAGCGTTCTCCCAGATAAGATCACGGTCTTCCGTGGGCCTGTCACGCGGTCCTGCCGCAGCCGGCGCCAGATACGGGCGGCGGTCCGAGACACCGTGCTCCATGAGTTTGCGCATTACTTCGGGATCTCAGATGAGCACATGATCGAAGACGGGACCTATTGAATGGTAAACGGCACACTATAGAACGGCACCGGGTACCGAGGGACAGGTTGAATTAGGAATGCTAACGTCGTCTCTAGTATGAAGAGCGAGATCCAAAGGAGAAATGCCAATGGTTCCTGATTATTTGAAAATCGCGATTGCGCAGATGAATCCGACGGTTGGCGATTATTCCGCCAATTCCGAGAAGATCATTGCTTGGATTGACCAAGCGGAAAGGGAAAACGCCGACATTATCGTTTTTCCAGAATGTGCGCTTTGCGGTTATCCTGTCTGGGATCTTGCTAATAAGAAACAATTCGTCGCGGAAGGCCTGAAACAACTCAATCGTATTGCCCGCACAACATTAGCCAAGAAGATAGCCGTGGTTTTAGGTTTTATAGATCGGCCTTCGAAAAACGTCGTGTCCAATAAGCCTCACTCGTTCAATGCTTTGGCTTGGATCGGAAAAGGTAAGATCCATACTGTCTATCACAAGCAACTGCTTCCCACCTATGATGTATTTCTGGAGGAAATATTTTTTCAATCTGGTTTCGAGACGAAGATTGTTTCTTGGAAGGGTCACAAAGTGGGGCTGACGATTTGTGAGGACATCTGGGATGAACGATACGAAGTAAAGCCGTTAGCCGGACTTGCGAAGAAAAAGGTCGATCTTGTCCTTAATATTTCCGCCTCCCCTTATTACCGCGATGTTTCTGAAGCTCGTGAGCGATTAGTTAAGAAACATACCCGCTGTTATGGCTTTCCGATTCTCTATGTGAATCAGGTTGGGGGACAGGATGACCTGCTCTTCGATGGGCGTAGTTTTTTTATGGACGAAAAAGGCCGTATCCTTTTTCGCGTTCCCGCCTTTGAGGAAGGTCTTTTTTTCTTTGATTTAAATCAAAGAAAAACTCCGAATTCAGCTATCTCGTTGAAAGGCGGACAATCACAAGAAGTAAGCGAGATGTATCAGGCGCTCGTGATGGGTGTCCGAGATTATTTCAGGAAAAACGGTTTCAAAAAGGCCGTAATTGGTTTGAGTGGTGGAATTGATTCGGCGATGGTCGCGGCTATTGCTGTGGATGCGCTTGGCAAGGATTCGGTTAAAGGCGTTACGATGCCCGGGCCTTTCTCATCGGAAGGGAGCTGGAAGGATTCAGAAGAGCTGGCAAAAGCTCTCGGCATTCCTTTTGAGGTTCGGCCAATTCGCGATAAATATGATTCATGGCTTAAGGAAGCAAGGATTCCTGTGACGCAAAGACCGACACTCGCTATGGAGAATCTGCAAGCGCGTCTGCGTGGGATGGAGCTGATGTTTATTTCTAATGATGAGGGGCGGCTCGTCCTCACCACAGGCAATAAATCCGAGCTTGCCATGGGCTATTGCACGCTTTACGGCGATATGGCGGGAGGCCTTGCTGTGATCGGGGATGTGTATAAAACCGATGTGTACCGGCTCGCACGGTACCGCAATACGATCAAGAAGGTAATCCCGGAGATTACTCTCACAAAAGCTCCATCGGCTGAACTCCGGCCCGACCAAAAGGATCAGGACTCTCTGCCACCCTATGATGTGTTGGATAAGATCCTTTGTCTTTATATCGAAAAGAACTTGAGCTGTGAAGAAATCGTCCGAAAGCTTAAAAGAAAAGTTTCTGCCGCAGTTATTGTGGATGCGATCTCCAAGGTCGACCATAATGAATACAAACGCCGCCAAACTCCGCCTATTTTACGGGTTAGCGAGAAGGCCTGGTTCGGACGCCGCATGCCGATCACCAATCGATTTCGCGTATAGTGCCAGCTTGTTGGATAGAAGCTAACACTAAAGCCGAGGTTTTATGCATTACAACCTTCTGCTATAGCTCCTTTAAAAGATTCCGATACATTAAGAACGAATAGAGAAGCCAATTTTAGGGGTGTTTATGCCAATCGAGAAAATTCTTGTACGTTCGCTAATTGTATTGGCACTGATATTTCTTATTCTTGCGCTGACATTTTACCCGCCAAGTTATGCAATTCTCCCCTTAATATTTCTTTGTTGCTTTATTGGAGCAGAGTTTGTGCTACCCAATGATTCGCAGAAGGGGAAACAAGGTTCGTCAAAAATAGCCGTGAAAGTTGTAGTCATATTTTTAAGTTTGACGGTATTGGCAGCCATCGCTGGTCTTTTAACTCTCTGGAAAGCAGGCCATTTATGGCGTCTAAACTAAATTCTTCATCTAAACAAATTCTAGTATTGGATGATGATCCTTTAGTTTTGCGGTCACTTGAGATGGTCCTCAAACGCCATCAATATAATTGTCTTTGCGCGTCTTCGGCGGAGGAAGCTATTCTTCATGCGCGTGCAAAAGATTTGGATCTAATTATTTCGGATATTCGCATGTCAGGGAAGGACGGGGTTGAAGCAATGTCTGAGATTCGTTCTATTTTTAAAAGGGAAGGCAAAAAGGACATCCCTATTATTTTTATTACCGGGTATTCGCATGATGCTCTTTTAATGAATGCCGAGGGAATAGGAGAAATTATTTTAAAACCTTTCGATCTTGATCGATTTATGATGACTGTCAGGGAGTATCTGTGATCCAGCAAAACAGCAAAAAGCAAGTTGTTGTGACGGGTATGGGTGTGCTCGCGCCCAACGGTAAAACATTGCCTGAATTTTGGGACGCCTGCGTTCAGGGCCGTTCGGGGATCGATTATATTCAGGCTTTTGACACAAAAGATTTCGAAGTGAAAATCGCAGGCGAAATAAAAGATTTTGATCCTGCCGCTTATATTCTTCCAGGGATTCATCGAAAAATTGATCGCTTTGCTCAGTTTGGCGTTTGCGCTGCTAAAATGGCCCTAGATGATGCCCAATTTAAAATAGAAAAGAACAATGAATTTCGAACGGGTGTTGTTATCGGTTCGGGACTCGGTGGTATGCTCTTTCATGAGGAGCAGGTTATTACTGTGATCAGAGAAGGTGGACCATCGAGGATCATGGCAAGTTCCGTTCCCCGGATCTCTCCAAACGCTGTTTCTGCATATATTGCAATCGCTTTTCAGGCTAAAGGACCCAACTATGTTGTTTCAACGGCATGTTCATCAGGGGCGAACGCGATTGGACAAGCGATGGAGCTTTTGCGGAAGGGCGATCTGGACGTATGTATTACCGGTGGAGTTGAGGCACCGATCACTCCGGTAACTGTTGCGGCGTATCAGGCATTGCATGCTCTCTCAAGGCGGAATGAGCCACCGGGAAAAGCATCCTGTCCTTTTAGCAAAGACCGTGATGGCTTTGTAATAGGGGAAGGTGCCGGGATACTGATTTTAGAAACTTTGGAACACGCGCAGAAACGAAAGGCAAAGATCTATGCGGAGATTTGCGGCTATGGTACCAATTGCGGGGCCTACAATATGGTTGCGCCGCAGCCGGACGGTCTGGATGCCGCGCATGCAATGAAAAGCGCTTTGGAAAACGCTAGCTTGAAAACGAACAATATTGATTATATTAATGCCCACGGAACAAGTACGCTATTCAACGATGCAGCGGAAACAAAAGCGATCAAAGAAGTTTTTGGCGATGGGGCCAAGCAGATTCCGGTCAGCTCTACAAAATCAATGACAGGCCACACCATCGGCGCAGCCGCAGCCATCGAGGCTATCGTGAGTGTTTTAACGCTCCAAAAACAGGAGATTCATCCGACAATCAATTTGGACACCGCAGATCCTGAATGCGATTTGGACTATGTTCCCAACAAGTCACGAAAAACTAAAGTGGATACTGTAATATCTAATTCGTTTGGTTTCGGATCAAACAACGCTGTTTTAGTATTTAAGAAAATATAACGAGGAACATATGAATCGAGACGAGTTGATTGAAGAGGTTCAGACGCTTTTAGCGCAGATACTTAAGATAAAAGCTTCTGAAGTAAAAGAAGGATCTAACTTGCAAAATGACTTAGGATTAGATTCGGTTGATTTCTGGGATGCGATGGCGAGTTTTAGAAAAAAGTTCAAAATTAACGTAGCAGAGTCAGAAGTTGTGAGTTTGAAAACGGTCGGGGATCTCGTCGATTTATTAGAAAAGAAAAAATCGAACAAGTGAGGTTTTCCATGTTTCAGCAAATACTTGAAGCGTTTCGTGATTTGATTGTGGGTTTCTTGCCTGCTTCCTGGTGTCCAAAGGTTAAGGAAAGGGATTTTGCTTTTCTGTGCCATCCGTTAGATGCGGCGGATGCAGCTCGAAAGTACCCTTTTACCCGAGGCATTAGCGAACGTTTATTCCAATTATGGACGCATCATTTTTGGCCGATTATGGGTGCCAAAATCCTTGGCTCCAAGAAAATAGACGGTACTGACTGCCAAGGGTGGGCCATTGTCACGCCGTTTACACCGGCGGCCATGGTCCTAGATCCTGAAGCTGGCAGAAAGATGATTGTCCGGGGAGTGAAATTCTGCGAGAAGCTAGGATTTAAATTGGTCGCATTGGGCGGTTACAATTCTATTATTACAAGGGACGGCGCGGATCTCATTGGAAAAGTCAATTTGTCAGTAACGACCGGGAATAGCTACTCAGCTTTATTGGTCATTCAGAATTTTCAAAAAGTCACAAAAGAACTTGGGATTGAACCGAAAAGCTTAAAGGTTGCCATTGTGGGCGCGGCGGGTTCGGTTGGCTGGGCGGTATCACATGTTATGGCCTCCATGGTAGGGGATCTCTGGCTCATGGATTTAAACAAAAAAGGGCTCAATGAGCTTATTGCGGAAATCGAAACTCAAGGCCAGAAGGTCAAAACATTTGATGATTTGCTGGAAGTAAAAGACATGGATGTTGTTATTACCGCTACAAGTACGCCAAGAGCGATCATTCAGGAAAATCATCTTCGGAAAGGGATAATCTTTATAGATGCGGCTCAGCCGAAAAACGTTTCCGAAGACATTGCTAAGAGCAGAGAGGACGTGCTGGTGATTGATTCTGGAATTGCGCGCGTCCCAAACCTTTCGTGTGATATGCAAATGGGACCCTATGCGAATGAAGCCTATGCTTGTTTGGGTGAAGCGATGGTCTTGGCCTGCCATGGTCGAGTTTGCAACTTTTCAATCGGGAAGGTAGACCCGGCAAAGGTTCGGGAATTGTCCGGCTTGCTAGATCCAATAGGTTTTCGGGTGGCTGACTTTCGAAATGCGGCGGGCTGCTTTCCGGAAAAGAGAATCCTCGAATTTAAAGAGAAATATTTAAAGTGGGCTGCCAAAAACTAATTCATGATATTCAACTGGAATGCAATCCCCAATTTACTTTGTTCCGTAGCAATATTTTCAATCGGTCTTTTTGTTTATTCGCAACGGCGTAAAAGTCAGATCGGTTTTTCCTACCTGTTGTTGACCTCTTCGGCAGCTGTTTGGCAATTAGGCACCTTTTTTGTGCTTTCTTCAGGAACCGAACAAATGGCGCTCATGTATTGCCGTCTGACCTATTTAGGTTCTTTGTTTATCCCTCTCACAACTTTTCATTTTACCATAGCTGTGTTGGATGAGGATAGGCAGCAACGTAATTTAATCATTGCGGCATATTTAATCGGTCTTTTGTTTTTTCTACCGTTGTCGCAAACGACTTGGTTTATTTCTGGCGTTTATTCTTATCCGTGGGGATATTGGTGGAAATGCGGTGTTGGGCACATGATTTTCCTCGGATTTCTTTCAGTTTTAATGACGGCGAGCTTTTATAAATTATGGCGTGGACTTAATACCAGAAAATCGCAACTCGCAAGAACAAGACTTTGGTATGTTCTGCTAGCTCTCATGGTGGCCTATCTTGGTGCAATCGATTATTTGCCGAATTATGGATTTAAAATATACCCTTTCGGATACGGCTTTTTATTTTTTTACATCGTCCTTACTTCCTATGCGATTGCTCGATACCGCTTGCTTGATGTCGAACTCATTGTCAAAAAGACGCTTATTTTTTCAGGGATTTTTGTAATGTTTATGGCTGTTGTGAGTTCCGTGACGGCAATTTCTCAAAGCTTTGTTGGACAGTATTTAAAGATGGGAATGAAGGCAAACGGGCTCATGTGCTCTTTGCTTGTTGCGTTGCTATACAATCCGACCCATAAATTGCTTATTAATATTACGGATAAATATTTATTTCAAAAAAAAGAAAATTTCAAAATTATTCTCAACCGATTGGCAAAAAATGTTATTAGCATATTAGACCTCCATGAGGTGGGCGAGACCGTGCTCAATACTTTGCAAGAGTCTTTGCGGTTGGAAACGGGAGCTTTAATTATCCGGGATGAGAAGAATAAGCATTATGGCTTGCTGACCGCATTCAATCTTAATCAGGTGGGGCGCAAATTTCCTAGTAGTAGCGAGTTCATTCGATATTTTTCCGACTCTGAAAAAAGCGTCAATTTGGAAGAACTGGATGCTGCTCACATGCTGCCTAATGAGGTTGTAAAAAATCTGGAAGCACTTAAAGCGGTCATTTGTGTTCCTCTTTTTGCTCACGGAGAATTGATCGGCCTGCTTGCAATGGGGAGGAAGATGTCCGACCAAGAATTTACACAGGAAGAAATCGACTACCTTCCGGCAGTCGCAAGCCAAACTGCGATTGCTCTTCGGAATGCACAGCTCGTGGATGATGTAGTTCAAGAGCGGGAGGCGAAAATTCGCGCTCAAGCAATTGCGAAGTTTGTTAATTATTCAAAATCAATAAGACATGAAATTAAAAACGTAGTATCAAAGATATATCTGCCAGCAGAATATTTAAAAGTTTTAGATGAGTTTTTGGGTAAATTAATAAAAAAAACAGAAGAAGGGTTTGCGGATAAAAAAAAGGCAGAAATTGTCAAAAAAATGATAATGGAAAAAAAGGAGCCACTGACTCGGTATAGCAATATACTTATCTTGGCAGGGGATCAAATTACTTTAGCGGCCAATACAGCATCGAGTGCTTTTTCAGATGATCCTAACAAATTTTCCATTATTTACTTTCGCATTCTTTGGGATGCAGCAAAAGAAGAAGTCAATCTTGAAGACTGTGATTGCGGCGCTAATTATGCAGATGATTTCTCGGTTTTTGGAAATTTGTATCTTCTGCAAAGGGTTTTTGTTAATCTTTTGAATAATTCAAAAGATGCCATGAAAGACCAAAAAAACAAACAGATAACTGTAAATTGCAGTACCCGGACACTAAAAGGTGGGCAGGAGGTTTCTTGGTTTGAGTTTCAGGATAATGGCCCCGGCATTCCCACGGAGAGTGCAGACAAGATTTTCGATCAGGATTTTTCAACAAAGCCGAAACCGGATGATGCGGATCCTCAAGCGTCAGGATATGGACAAGGATTATATGTGTGTAAAACGACAATCGAAGATCAGCATTTAGGGAAGATATGGGTTGATCGTGAGGCGAAAGGTGGCGCGAAATTTATTTTCTGGCTGCCAAAAAAGAAGAGTAAGGAGTGAAATCTTGATTGATAAACAAGGGACAAGTCGGAAGACGGTTTTGTTGGTAGATGATGATCAGATGGTAATGGAAACTCTTGTGACGACGGTTCGACGTTATGGGTATGAAGCAATTGGCACAGCTAATCCGCTTAAAGCGTTAGACCGAATTATTGATTTCATTCAAATCGACGCTTTTGTTGTGGCTTTGGAAATGCCCAGTTTTTCGATGGATGGGTATGAGGATGTGATTTGCCGATTGAAATCCAAGGGGTTTAATGTGCCGATGCTTCTGACCACCACGGAAACATCCGATAGGCTTAATAAAGGCACCAGCGAGAAATACAAGCCGCTGGACGTTCCTCTTTTGAAGAAGTTTCAATTTGAAGCACAGTTTAATGATATTCATCAAAAACTGTTTTCGCCGCCAAGTTTAAAAAACGGGGAAGAAGCGGATGAAGCTCAGGATAAGCGGTATTGGAATAATGATGCTGAAATCATCATGGTGAATATGCCCCACGAAATCGCCGAAGTTTTGCAGCCCGTCTTTTTAGAGCGCGGTTACAAAGTAAGTATTTTGGGCTATGAAAAATTATATTCCCATTTATCAACCCATGACAGTCGATGTAATGCAGTTCTCGGAATTTTTGAAAACATTGACAGAAACGATCTTAGCCTAAAGCGAATTTTCGCCATGAAAAAACCTATCGGTTTTTATTCTTTCGCTTGTGCGAGTAAAGAGAAGTTGCTTTCTGACGGCATCTCAGCTTACGGCCAAGCATTTGAAAAGCCGGTTAATTTGACGAAACTTATTCAAAGAATAAAAGACGACGCTATTAAGGCGGGGGCTCTTCAGCCTCTTCAGGTATGAAAAATCAAATTCTCGTAGTTGATGATGAAAAAGGCATTTGCGAGGTTTTGAAGGATATTCTTGAAAGCGAGGGGCTGTCCGTTGATATCTGCTACAAGGGTATTGATGCCTTGCAGTTATTGCAAGAGAAGCAGTATGCTGTGGTGTTAATTGATATTAAATTGGAAGGTAAGATGTCGGGCGTTGATTTGATAAAGGAAGCTGTAAAAATCACGCCCAAGCCGGCCATTCTTGCTGTCTCTGCGACACCCAAAGAGCATCTTGAAGAACTATTCAAAAAAGCTGGATTGCTGGAGCGGGTTGATAGGATTCTTGAGAAGCCAAGCGATTTAAGACCGGAGCGGTTCATTACTTATATTCGGCAAACACTTTCAAAGGAAAGAGAGTAAAAATATGGAAGAGAAAGCAAGTACGATTCTTATCGTTGACGATGACAAGACCGTGATCGAGCAGTTGGTGACCCATTTCCGGAGACGAGGGTATGAACCTATCGCTACCGCCAATCCTACTATTGTGGAGCAGACCTTAGCCAACTTCGAAGTGCAGTTAATCCTATTGGATCTCAGGATGGAACGGTTGAATGGCTATGACGTTTTAAAAAACCTTCGTGGTAAAGGCATCAAGACGCCAGTGCTTATCATCACAGCTTACTATGACGACGAAAAGGAGAGGCTTGAAGAAGTCGGGATCACCGAAGCGGACGTTATCTCTAAACCTTTTCGAGATTTTGGGAAAATAGAAGCGAGCATCAATCGAAAATTAAACAGAATTGTTGCTCCTGCGGAGGTCAGCAGCGAATACGAGGACGAGATTTATTATGATAATCGCGCCAAACTCTTAATCGCTGATGATGAGGAAGAGATCACGGATTATTTGAAGGAAATGTTTGAAGAAAGAAAATACGAGGTGGTCACCTTTAAGGATGGCAACGCCGCTCTGGAGTACGTCAAAGCAAACCCGGAAGGTTGCCACATCGCTCTCGTGGATATGGCGATGCCGCGCATTCCGGGGGATCAACTTATTAAAGCGATTACAACGCTCAATCCCAAGATAAAATGTATCCCTATGTCCGCGAAATACCCGGACGAAGTTGAGCAAGAACTGAAGAATATCGGGTTTGATGCATCAAAATTGGTGACTAAACCGTTTAAGGTGCCGTTATTGATCGAGACCATCAAAGTGGCTGCTGTTGAAGCCGGGGTTTTGGGACCTTCCAATTAAAATTGGATGGCAGGAAAGCTGGCCATAAAACCCTTCATGGTGCTTTTTCCGGGATTCCGGATGATGTAGCCCAGACTTCCATCGAAATAGATGCTCTCCCCCTTGGCTAGGGGGAGAGCGCTTCTGCTTTTTCCGACCGTAATTTCAAGCTCGCCTTCCTCAAGATAAAGCGCAATCATCGCAGCATCTTTTCTCTCCCAACTTTTTTTAGTCAAAGTTCCTTGTCCTTCAATTCTTAATTCCCCACAAAAAAGATCACTTTTGGTAGGAGGTACACAGGAAAAAATAGTTACGCCGTAATAGGTGGAAAAATCAATAAGGGCGCGAGTCTTGGCAGTTGCCAGTTCAAATGGTTTTTGTGGCTGATGATGCGCCCATCCTAAGAAATCATCCATTGAAACGCGGGCTCCGCCCAAAAGATCCTCAATCTTTTCCCAATAAACGACAGAAGAGCCCTTTTTAAGGCGCATCATTTTTGCAATCTGTTCATGGTCGAGATTATCCGTCAAATCCGCAAGGTGTTTGACGGAGAGCATGATACCTGGGCGATCCGAACGTTCCTTACGCAACTCTTCAATGCCTTTAGCGATATTAATAGTCGCTTCTGATTTTGATTCGGAGCCAGAAGAGGGAATCTCTTTATTTGAAATCTTGGTCATTATGTAGATGACGGCAGCGGTATCGTCATCTTCATTCGTAAAGCTGTGCCTATAAAACCCGTCGAGGGCAAACCCCTGATTTGTTGTAACGGCATGAGAACGATTTCCGTACGTGATTTTGATATTAAAACCGGAAGAAACAAAGCCAATGACAGGAAAATGAATGCTTAGCGAAAGATTATCAATCGATCTTTTGGGGGGTAGGTTAATTCGGCAAATGAAGAAATCACGGCTTCCAGTCAAGGGAGGGGAAATTGGCGTTATGTCGAAGTTCTTAAAACGGAGGCGCACGCTTTCATGCCATTCAAGAGGAGAACGTTTCCGCTTGCGGATTCCTGCAATTTCTTGAGGGGTCTGGCGCTTTAAGGGAAAAAAGTTTGCTGGGTCTCGTTCGCGCCCCAAGAGGATGAGTTCATCAGCAGTTGTTCCGAGCTCAGCGGCCATTCGCCCGAGGTTATCTACCGTTGTAGCCTGCTGGTGGTCGTTTTCGATGGATTTAAGGGTTGCCTCATTAATTCCCACCTTCTTGGCGAAATCAATTTGCCGGATTCCTTTGTCAACCCGGATCCTCTTGATAACAGATCCTACTAGGGGGCGTCTTGAGAGGGGGATCTGCGGGCCTTCCTGCCTGTATTTCTCAATGATCTCTGTATACATCCCTTTCTCCTGTCGTTAAATTAAAAAGTTTCGTACAATCGAACTCCGCAAAATAGCCATATTCTCTCTCTAAAAACAGAGTATACATGAAGTTATGAAAGATGTCAAATATCGAAATATGTATGATAAAAACTATCTTTTGTGGTGCCCTTGCCATGTTACATGAGGGGTGCTATGTTCAGATTAGAGGGAGGTGAAGAAAATGGAGACGAAAGAGAGAAAAGAAACGGATTATAGAAAGCAAGAAAAAAACGATAATAAAAATCCTATGAATGCACCCGAAAAGCACATCTCTATGCAGGAATATCACCACGCACGCCATGCTCTCTATTTTCTCTACTTCGGGACCTATTCGGTGATTAACAATAAAAAAGCGTGGTGCACACAGGAAAAGATCGAACGGGTTTTGGTCCACTTGAATTGCCTTAAGGAGTTTATTGTAGAAGATACGGTTTTAGAAAATTCCGTAGATACCATTCTCTGGCAGTTGAACCAATTCAAGCCTTGCGATCACAAAGAATGGGGCCGGTTTTTGTTTCACAGTTGGACATGCATTCATCAAATCGCGGCTCATTACGGAGAAGATCAGAAATGTTTTCCGGACTCTTATTTTCAAGCGCTCAAAAAAATAGTTGGAATTCAAGGATAAGGGGCAAAGAAATGTCAGAACTAAAAGCAATGGAAGATGAGGGGAAAACAGGTCGGGAAATCGGGACGGCAATCCAAGGCCTGCGGGACCGGAATCTTGTTACCGAAGAACGGCTGCTCGGCCAACTGTTCAGAGGTTATTTCAACAACAAGATGACGGTCCTAATCTTTCTCACCCAAGTCAAAAAGCATAAACCCGAAGCGAGAGGTGTAAACGGGGTGTGCTGTTTTTTGGATGATCTTTATCACCACATGCTTGCGAATCCAAATCAGAAGCAGTATCGCCGGGTCTTTTTGTGGCTTAAGAAATTCGTTCAGAAGCTTCCCAATGTCAAAGCCTCGCAAAGGAGCAGGGCTCTCGATTTCGTTAAGGCTCTTTATGAGGTCTTTGGCATCAACCTAAAATCAGAAATCACAGGAGGGTGAATATGAAAATCCAGAAGAAAACGTTCAAGAAAATCACAAGACGATGCGCCGCACTTTACCGCCTGTTCGTTCAGTACCGGAAGCGGCTTAGGATGGTCGAATCGGAACTTGGCGGGGAGCTCCATGCTTGTTGATCTGAAAGCGCCGTGCAGGCCCACCCTCCACTGCGATAAAGACCTTGTAAAGGAGATTGGAGCGGAATTAAGCGAGCTGCTTTCAAAAACGGAGCAGCGGAGAATGCGAAGGAATTTGCTGAAAGAATATGGCGCGACTTTGCATGAGCGTCGGAAAATACGTGGTATTACCCTGATCGAGCTTTCAAGGAAAACGCAAGTTAGGCGCGAGGATATTGAGCTTGCGGAGCGTGGTTTGCTTCAGCTTTCTGATAAAGAAAAGCAGCGGATAAAGAAATTCCTCAGGCGGCAACCTATCATTTGATGAAGTCAAAATTTTTTCAAAATGGTGCTCTTTATTAAATATATCGAAATTGTTTTTTGAAATGATGTGGAAGGAAATCGGCGAAAAGGCCTCCGACGGGAGGCCCTGGTAGTTACGTTCCGGCTAAGTTCGTGTCTATCTAGTCGATTTCTTTCCTATTCAAAGCGTACCTGATCATCGGGCACTTGTAAAATGCCGGGATCATGGAAAACGTTATAAAAAAGATGGCGCATTTAATGGTTTGGGATCGAGTGGGACTTTAAAAACTCTTTTATATCGTGACATTCGACATTTTTTAGATAAAAAGCACTTTTTTGGCATCGAAGTCTTGACAACATGAAAATGGACGGTTATCATTCGGGCGTTCTTTCAGAAAAGTAAAACAAATGATTTTGGAAAACAGATTCAAACCAACTTAGCCGCAGTAAGCAGTAATTTACTTAGCCGAAAAAATACTTAGCCAAAACGGAAGCGTCCGATTAGGACCAAAATCTTAACGGTCAATTCAAACTCCCGTTTTTTCAGGTGTGCTGTGATGCCTTTTGGTTGGGTAAAATCGTGGCTTCATATCCCCGCTTTTTCTTTATGTATCGGGCTGTCTCTTGTCCATATTCTCTGGGGTAATTTCGATCCATTGCGAAAGCGCTCTGTTTGCCCGCTTAAAGTGATGCCCCTTTGGATAGATAGGATTGCCCATATGGATTCCCGGCCGGTGAGTGTAAGCGCCTGTCTGAGTTCAAGGTATATAAATTTAAACAATCTGAAATATCCGAAGATGTCTTCGCATCAATTTATAGCAACCCTGTCTAAAACGAAGCGTATTTTTCAGAACAATATAAGCGTATCTATTATTAGTAGAAAAAAATCTATCAATGATTGGATAATAACTTTAAATAAGCATTTACTCCCTATCCCTTTGCCAGAGTGCATGTTATCTTTCAAAATGCTAGCAATGAAAAATGCAAAAAGAGAATGGAGCCTGATGCGATTTGTTTCAACGACAAAATCCGGAATGAGTATAATGAAGGCTGGATTATGAACGCCGCATCTTCTGCTCCGCTCAAATCCATCGCGTTAATCACCGCTTTCATTTTTTGTTTTAACCAAATTGTTTTTGCGGCGGGTGAAATTCTTCCACAGGAGTATCAGCCAAATCCGAATCAGCCGGTTATGGCTACAACTTCCGTTTCAACCGATTCCTCCAACCCAACTGTCCAACCTTCCACAACGACAGATTTTTTGGCGGATAAAAAGGGCCCCTTATCACCTGTTATTCAAGATGCATCTAAGACTGATCAAAAGCTTATTCTTCCTCCGAGCGTTCCGAATTATGAGTACGAGCGCTATGATTTTAACGATGCTGTGGATCTTTTGAGACCGGAATATGCGACGGCTGTGGTCTTAAAGGATCTTTCGTCCGAGGATCTCAGCAAGCTTACGAATTTATCTTTTGAAAGCGGGATCCTCATTTTGCATGGCGAGATCGTTCTATTCACTTCGGGAAGCGCAGATGAAATAGGTGTTCTGCCTGCGGTGATGACACTGGCCGATAAAGCGGATTTTATCTCTCATACACATCCGGGCGTTTATTCCGCCGAAGGCCCGAGCGGGGAGGATATCAATCAAGCCGTGGAGGCACCTCTTGAGGAATATGTCGTCACGCATAACAGCGTGTATGCTTACAACGATAAGGGTATCTTAAATGATGGGAGCCCCTATTCGTACGATTGGTATCTTCAGAAGATTCAAGAAGCTGTCAAAGCTTCTCAGAAAGATCAGAGCCAGGTTCAGGCAAGGCAGGATCTGAACCAGTTTATCTCGGAACAGGACCAGTACAATCAGGCCGCAGTAAATGAGAGGGAGATATTTCGGGGCGGCGGCACTGTTTCCTATGCGTCAGGCCTGACCTCCGCGAGTGTTACTACTTTACCTGGGAGTCCTTTTCCCTATATCGCAACAGGCTCTTCAGCCGCGACAAAACTTTCCGTCAGTTCGAATCAATTCGCGATGGGTTACAGCGTCCCAGGAACAAGTGACAGCTCTGGTTTCACTATTTCATTTGATGACGCAAGCACTCCCGCGATTGAAACGCAGAATCTCAGCACCCCAACTTATCTCACTTTTGGTTTAAAAGGCCCGAATACCTCCGTAAAGCTTGAGATTATTGATGCG
>CAYMER010000150.1:0-3042 GCA_964389345.1 uncultured bacterium
ATAAGCTCGCCTCCTTGAGCTATTATACGCTAATTATTATCATCCCTTGAAAATAAATATGAAGCTACATAAACGCAAAAAAACAAAACACAAAAAAACACCTTGGACTCAAGTGCGGCCTTGGAAGTCGATCCTAGGTGCTTTTAATACAGTCCTGATCATCCCTCTCAACAACGAGCGTCCAGTTGTTATCTTAAAACATTCTTATAAAAAATTATCTAAACCGTCGAGGAAAATCACCCTTTTTGATGATCACCGCATCTTTTGGAAGGATAGCATCTATCTAAGACTTCCTAAAGAAGCCATTAAACAATATGGCCCCGATATTTTGAGTTTTCTTTATGAAAATGCAAAAGTTCGGCGCTTTGATTTTGAAAATCCGAAATGGTTTCTGCGCGGGGCGTACGAAATTTTAGAATTGCCAATGCAATTATTTAATACCGCTGGCATTAAAATAAATTCGGTCTTGCTAGGCGAGGCAAAAAGATACTTGGGCTGGTTGGGTTTAGCGCCTGATGGGCGAGGGAAAAAAGCGAACCAACAAAAAACTAATGCGGCGCTGGATGTTATTTTCAAACTTCTTAAAAATACAAAAAAATTAAATCTAAAACGCCTTCCTACTGGGGATATTAATGACAAATACCAAATAGGCTACCAGTATACAGATCAAGATGATGAGCCGTTCTGTGAGCGATTAATCAAAGAAATTGTTTACGACTTCATAGCAAGCATAAAAGAACAGCTTAGCCAAGATTCAGAGTTTATTAAAAAAGCTTCTTTTGAATCACTACGAAAAGTGTATTGGGAATTCAAGAAAGCAAATAGCTACCGCAAAACCCCTCCTCCGCTAAAGTCCATCATTAAATAGGCAATTTGAAATATCTTTTTCATATTGCCCCATCGTTTTTTTCTTTCCAGTATAACTTGCGTCATGAAAAATGTGGCGCTTCACCTGTCAGAAATTACTTGGTTACCTGTTAAGCCAACTCCAGATGGCTTAGTAGGTTTCTGCTCCATGGTCCTTTGCGATAGCTTTTATTTGGGCAACATTGCCCTGCACGCAACGGGCACGGGCGATCTTCGCCTGGTCTATCCGGACAAGGTTCTCCCAAACGGCAAGCGAATCCACGTTTTTCATCCCATCACAAAAGAAGCGGGGAACATTGTGCTCTCCGCCGTTTCTGAAAAATACCAACAAGTCACCAACGGTGGAAAGGTGTGCCCAGATGAAAGAAATTACTAACATAATTCAGACAACTGAAATATGGGAGCCGCGGCGAGGAGGCGCAGCGGTCGCCAGCGTGGATTTGTTCATTGACGACTGGTTAACGATTAAAAAGGTCAAAATCATTAAGTTCGATGATGGTGGCCATGAAATTCACTTTCCACCGCAACAACGCGCAGGAGAAGACGGTAAGTATCAGCCCGTTCTCGAAAGAGGCCTTGTAGCTATCCTCGAAGAAAAAATTATTCTCAATTATTTAAAAATGATTCGGGGTAAAAATGAATTCCCCGAAAAATAATTTGCCCCCCAAACCTATTTTAAAACTGAGCCTTGACGGAATCCCGTTCGAGCTCCAAAACCTCAAGCAATGGGTCTTGTTCAAACTTGCTTGGAATGGGAAAAAATGGAGCAAGGTCCCTTACCGGCTTGATGGACAAAAGGCTAGCGTAACCGATCCAACGCACTGGAACTCTTTCGTTGCCGTTTCTTCAGCATGTGAATTATTGGACAGTGGCGATGGAGTTGGTTTTGTGTTCTCCAAGGATGACCCGTATTGTGGCATAGACCTTGATCACTGTGTGGACCCCGGAACAAGGCAAATAGAACCGAAAGCCCTTAAATGGATCGAGAAGTTCTCAAAGTCATACATTGAATTCTCTCCTTCCGGGACAGGGATTCATATCATTACGAGGGGTAGGCTGCCCGGAAAGGGGCAGAGAGAAGGCGGCATTGAGGTTTATGATCGGTCGCGCTATTTCACTATAACAGGGAATGAATATAGACCCCTCCAAGGTTCGATCGCGGACCAACAAGACGCGCTCAATGAGCTACTAAGAGAACTTTCGAAGGATAAGGCCAGCGTTGAAGTCGATACGACCAAGCAACTAAGCGGCAAGCTTCTCGAAGAAAACGAGATCCAAGAAATCATCCACAAAGCCAGAGCGGCTCAAAACGGAGAAAAGTTTTCTCGGCTTTTTGAAGGTAAATGGGATGATTATTATCCGTCTCAATCCGAGGCGGATCTAGCTCTTTGCAGCATCCTCGCATTTTGGACCAGCGAGAATGAGGCAGCTATTGATCAGCTATTCCGTAATTCAAAATTATACCGGGACAAATGGGATCGAATTGACTATCGCATCGGGACCGTTCGGAAGGCCATTGAATTCAAAAGGTCTAGCGCCAGCGATGAGTTTTCAAGCCTAAGCATTCCCGCCGCTGAGGTAGAGCCCTTTCGCTTGATCCATATTTCTAAGATCGAAGAGAAACCTATTGAGTTTCTCATCGATAGTCTTTGGGTAAAAAACTCGGTAGGTTTTATCTCGGCACAGCCGGGCACTTGCAAAACATGGCTGGCTTGGGATCTGGCATTTAGTGTTGCTACCGGCACAAAAGCGCTGGGGGCTTTTCATGCTCAGAAAGGAAAGGTAATCGCATTTAACGCCGAGGATGATCCATCTCGGATTACCCAACAAAGACTTTCTGGTATTGCGAATTTTCGAAAACTAAAACTCAAAGACGCAGATTTTCATCTGATTGATGTGCCCTCCATTTCTCTTGATGAACCCGAGGTTCAAAAAAGGCTCGAAAAAACCATCTCGGATCACAGACCCGCATTGGTTATTTTAGACCCCTTCCGGAATGTTCACGCTTTAGATGAGGACAAAGCAACTGAAATCAATAAGGTTTTAAGCTTTCTCCGTAAATTGAACCGAAAATATCAATGTTCAATCCTGCTGGTTTGTCATGACCGGAAGGGCTCTAAAAGCGATAACAGCCGCCGGGCATCTCAAACCCGAGGTTCAAATGCCCTAGAATCC
>CAYMER010000151.1:0-3952 GCA_964389345.1 uncultured bacterium
CATTCTTTTCATAATGCATGATCAACACATCCCGGGGAACTTTTCCGGGACGGAATCCGGGCACTTTGGCGCGCGGGGCAATTGAATTATAAAATGACTCAAACTCTTCCGAGATACGGTCCTGGGCCACTTCAATGGTCAGGATTTTTTCACAGGCCTTGCCGTCCTGCAATTTGACCTTAAGCGAGGAACTTTGAGGCTGCGAGGTTTCAGTACGAGGAAGGTCTCCGGATACTTCTTCTTTCTTCTTTTTCAGCAACACAAAAACCACCTTATCTAGTAAAACGTGGAGCGAGTGGAGGGAATCGAACCCTCGTAGCTGCCTTGGCAAGGCAGAGCATTACCACTATGCTACACTCGCTTGTTAAAAAGGTAAGAACTTCCAGTACCGTTTGACATTCAATTTCAGGGGTAAACGGTACGGCACTACGAACCCGTAAAATTAATAATCACGCAGTGCCGGCGATGAGGCGTCGTATTCTAGGGAAGAAACTCCGCTTTGTCAAACACACCCAAACCATTTTTTCCAGGCGGTATTTCTTGAAAAAAACTCGAACTTCTTGTAAAGCATCCCATCCTTCAGTAGAATAACCCCCGTTTTTCCGGCACGCGATTTCATCATCCTTTACATGCGCCCTTAGCTCAGTTGGTAGAGCAAGTGACTCTTAATCACTGGGTCGAAGGTTCAAGTCCTTCAGGGCGCACTTTTTCCCATTGAAAAAGTACGGTGCCGTGAGAGCTCAAAGAAAGCTCTCTACGACAACCGCACTTTGTGCTGAAGGACTTGAAGGGAGCACTGTTCGCAAACATGGCTGATGTCATGTTTGCAGTGCGGGTGGCCGACCGGAGCTTGCCTCGTTTGACAAGGCGAGCAAAGGCGCCAAGTCCTTCAGGGCGCACTTTTTCCCATTGAAAAAGTACGTCCTGGCTTTCAATAAAGAATTTGAAGAGAGCTAGGACAGCACTGATCTCTATTGAAGAATTAATGAAGATCAGGCGGTGCCGTGAGAGCTCAAAGAAAGCTCTCTACGACAACCGCACTTTTTTCCAGTCATTAGGTTTGTGGCCGTGGCGAAATTGGCAGTCCCAATACCGATCAATTTCCACGCGTTGGAAATTGGGGCAGCACTGACTTCCTTGATTTTTCGATTGCTTGAATTGCTTGCGGCCGTGGCGAAATTGGCAGACGCGCAAGACTTAGGATCTTGTCCCGAAAGGGTTGGGGGTTCAAATCCCTCCGGCCGCAGGCAATTCAGGCAATCGCATAGATGAGAGTCAGTGCAGCCCTGGCTTTAATTAAAGTTGACGGTAGCCAGGACAGTCCAATTCACCATCTAGCAAAAGAAAATAGAGAATTGGGCAGACGCGCAAGACTTAGGATCTTGTCCCGAAAGGGTTGGGGGTTCAAATCCCTCCGGCCGCACTTGCTCCTAATGAACAAGTACGGCGCCGTGGCAGTGTAAGGACAACTGCCTACGGCGTTGCACTTTGAAATTTATGGCAGGAGGAGCTATCGCATCTCGGAGCGTCAAGCTCCGGAAGCGAAGTCCTTGCGCATTGGGCGCAAGGGCAAATCCCTCCGGCCGCATTTTTTCCTAATGGAAAAGTGCGACATCATGAAGAAAGAAACCCTTTTTACCTCACTTCTGGTAATGACGCTCTTGGGACTGGTTCTCTGGAGCCTTCCGCGTCTTCTACAGGCCGGACACAGCCTCCTCGAATGGCAGCTGAACCGATCCGCCCTGGAATTTTTCTCAGATTCTATACGGATCGAGAAAATTTCGTTGAACCGCAACCTTAAGATCCGCCTTGCTGGAATCACCGGAAAACTGCAAACCCGCCAAGGCCCTGTGCCTTTGGCGATAAAGTCTCTGGAGTCACAGGACTCTCTTCTTCTTTTCATCTCTCAGAAACCAGTCCGCTTCATTTTTGAAGGGCTCCGGCCGGAAATATCTTCGCGTCTGGGGATCTCAGGGAACTTCATGCTCCAAACAGGGCCCGCTCCGCGTTTTGAATTAAACTCAGATCTTGCGAAGACGGGCCTCGAGGACTGGCAATGGCTTGATCCTCAAAACCTCGACGGCGCGACCGGCGCCATGAAAGGCAGTCTGGCGTTCCGCCAAATTTCCGGCCAGGAGCCTGAGTTCAGTCTGGACCTTGAAGCCCCCGAACCCGGCGGCAATATCCAAGCCCGGTTCTTTGATTTTTTTCTTCCTTATCTCCCGACCTCGATTCAGAAAGAGCGAGTTCAAAAAATTTCCCAAAGCCAACAACTGGTCCGGTATGGTCGGGCCGCTTTAAGAGTAACCCTGCCTCAAAGCGACCGCTTAAAAATTTTCCTCCAGATCTTCATTCCGGCTTATAATCTTAAATTGACACTGAACTCGCTCATCAAGACCGATCAAAAGGACGCGTTCTCGCAGATCGCCCGGATCATGGGGCTCATTGAGGTGAAATAATATGAAACTTGTCATAAAAAAAGTAGCGTTGCTCTTAGCCGCGATCGCGATCGCAGGCTGCACGGTCAAGTCCGTGGGAGATCCCAACCGCCCCATCACGATCAACGCGAATGTGGTCGTGGATATCCGTGGCCTCAAACAGACCGCCACGAATATTGAGGATATGGTCGCCCAGGGAGCGGTGAAATGAACTACCTTACTACTTTCAATTTGAAGGAGGGTTTCGCTATGAAAAACTTTCGTATCGCCGTATTTTCTTTATGCCTGGCCGTCTTGGCGGCAATGCCTTTGTGCAGAGCGGCAGATTATGATTTTAAGGAGCTAACCCCCGAGATCAAAAAGGCACTGCAGGACCGGCAGACCCGTTATGCTCAGATCCAGGAACTTAAACGGGAAGGTGTCATCGGAGAAAATAATAAGGGCTATATCACCGACCTGCAAAATAGCTCCGCGGCTTCCTCTCTGACTGCCGCTGAGAACCGGGACCGCAGGACCATCTACGAGAATCTTGCATCACAGAACAAGTTGGGAGGCAACGGACTCCTGGAAGTTCAGCGGGCTTTCGCCGATGTTCAGAGCGAAAAAGCCGGGGCCGGAGACATGGTCCAGTCTTCTGACGGGAATTGGGGAAAGAAATAACTCTTAGACTACAGACCGGAGACCACAGACTACGGACTTAAAAAACTAAAACCTGAGTGAAACTGTCTTTGGCCTTTTGTCTCCAGTCTCTGGTCTCTCGTCTCAAGTCTCTATCGAACGGTTTTATAGATCTCCCGCACCACTCGGGTCACTTCCTGATACTCCACAGGATCGGTGATCAGGGATTTCCCACTGAGCGGTAGTTTCTGGAATTCCTTCCGGATGGCAAGCATTCGATCTTCCGTGATCGGGCGGGATTGATAATAATCAAAAAAGTAGGGCGTCATCTTCTCCCCCGATTTCAAAAAATTCTCCTGCACATCCATCAAAGCCTGCGGGTCGTACCCGGTGTTCATCAGATACTTCATGGCAGCGGCATCACTCCCCAAAAGCCGTTCCCCGGGAGTTTTGAACGTACTTTCGTTGTAGACCTGTAAAAGCACCAACCCCAAACTCGCTAAAGAACCCAGCGGCCCGAGCATCGGCCCGACCTGCGAACCGATCTGGGCTGCAGCGTTGATCGCATCATCGCTTTTTGTGAAACGCTTATCCGCATATTGCTGCTCCGCAATCTCATGCGCGAGCACCGCGGCGAGCTCCGCTTCGTTCTGCAGGAAATTCAGCATCCCCGTCGTCACGTAGATATAGCCGCCGGGCGCGGAGGTTGCGTAGATCTTTTCGCTGTAGAGGATCGTGAACCGATATTTGAGATCGTGACGTTTGGCCTGAGCGGCCAGCGACTGTCCCAGTTCGTCCACATATTGTACGACCTTCGGGTCTGTGTAGGGATAAAAGGACGCGAGGATCTCCCGGTGGATCACCTCCCCCGTCCTCTGTGCCTCGGTCAGATGGGA
>CAYMER010000152.1:0-4357 GCA_964389345.1 uncultured bacterium
TTTTGAAATGACCGCGGAATGTTTTATCGACCCTGCCAACTTCGTTTAGGCGGAGAAGTCCATTGTCCACAAAGATGCAGGTCAGCTTCTTTCCGATGGCCTTGTGGAGAAGTCCCGCGGCGACCGAAGAATCCACACCGCCCGAAAGCCCGAGCACCACCCGTTCATTTCCGACTTCTCGTCGGATCTTCCGAACGCTTTCGTTGATAAAGGATCGCGGCGTCCAGTGCCGGCGGCACCCGCAGATATGGGCGAGAAAATTCGAGAGGATCTTTGCGCCGAATTCCGTATGCACGACCTCGGCATGGAACTGGATCGCGTAAGTTTTGAGCTTGGGGTTCCCCATCGCGGCGAACGGGGCATTTTCGGTATACGCAAGACGCTCAAAACCCGGAGGCAGGCGGTCCAGCTTGTCGCCGTGGCTCATCCAGCAGTTAAAAGCCCTTGGAACACCTGCAAAAAGCGGGCTTTTCCCCGCAATACGAAGCTTGGCAAGGCCGTACTCCCGTTTCCTGGATTTATGGACCCGGCCGCCGAGCTTGGGGGAAAGGAGCTGCATGCCGTAGCAGATCCCGAGGATCGGAATACCGCTCGTGAAAAAACGCCGGTCCGGGATCGGGGCGTTTTTGGCGTAGACGTTGGCGGGTGAGCCGGAAAAGATGATCCCTTTGGGTTTATCCGCAAGTACCTGTTCGAACGGAACGTAGAAAGGATAAACTTTCGAGAAAACTTTCGCCTCACGCACGCGTCGGGCGATCAGCTGCGTGTACTGCGATCCGAAATCCAATACGACAATGGTTTCTTCCATGCTTTTGGGTCCTGTGTACGGCGTACGGAGTACGGCGAAATAAAACGCCGTACGCCTTGCGCCGTACGCGTTACGCTATTTACACATTCCCAGTTTCTGCGCGGTCTGAAAAAGCTTGCCTTCGGTCTTGATGGCCGGCGCAATCACGATCTCGGTCATTTGCATTTCACGGATGCTGGCAGCGCCGAGGTTTCCCATCGATGTGCGAAGCGCCCCGACAAGATTCTGCGTTCCATCGTCCAAATGCGCGGGACCAAAAAGGATCTCTTCTAAAGTTCCGGTCGTGCCGACATGAATTCTTGTACCCCGCGGAAGATTCGCGTGGGGCGTGGCCATGCCCCAATGGAATCCGCGACCGGGCGCTTCTTTGGTGCGAGCAAAAGCAGAACCCACCATCACGCCGTCCGCGCCGCTGGCAATGGATTTGCAAATATCGCCGCCTGTCGACATTCCACCGTCCGCGATGATCGAAACGTATTTTCCTGTTTTTTTGTGATAGAACTCACGCGCCGCCGCACAATCCGCAATTGCAGTCACCTGCGGCACCCCGATCCCGAGAACCCCTCGAGTCGTGCAAGCTGAACCAGGTCCGATACCCACGACCAGTCCCGCGCAGCCGGTCTCAGCCAGTTCCAGCGCGACCTTGTAAGTGACACAATTTCCGAGAAGCACGGGGATCTTCATTTTCTTGCAAAGTTTTCCAAAATCCACGACCTGATAAGCCTTGGAGATATGGCGTACCGTGGTGACGGTCGATTGCACCACAAAAACATCCGCACCGGCTTCCTCAGCGATCTTGCCAAATCGTTCAGCCCGCTGCGGGATCGCACTCACCGCGCACAGCACACCGGCTTTTTTGATATCCCGGACACGTTTGGCGATCAATTTTTCGCTGATGGGCTTGACGTAAAGTTTTTGCACAAGCTGGGTCGCCTTTTCAGGAGTGGACTTCGCGATCTCCTCCAGAATCGACTTATAATCATCGTAGCGGGTATAAATCCCTTCCAGGTTCAGGACAGCCAGGCCGCCGAGCTTCCCCATCGCTTTCGCGAAGGCCGGATCCACGACCCCGTCCATGGCCGATGCCAAAAAGGGAATATCGAGCGTCATCTTTCCCAAGGGCATCTTGATATCGACTTCCTCGGGATTGATGGTCTTGTCTCCGGGCACTAAAGCGATCTCATCAAAACCATAAGCCCTGCGCGCCTTCCGGTCGCGTCCGATAAAAACTGACATAGTATTCTCCTCTAGTTAGTCGTGATGATTGAAGCGAAAAGGCATGCGAACAGACGCGAGTTTACGGGGTTGTTTCTGGAAAAGATGTGTAAGTCGAACTGATTGCTGTCCCATTTGCAGTATCATACAAAACAGCTCCGGGATTGTCAATGAACTCACAAAAAAGTGGCCTTTGAAAAAAGCGTGCGGCAGAAGACGCCGTTTTAGGGACGCCGTTTTCTCCTTTCTCTATTTTTGCCTCTGTGCTACATTATTGCCTATCATGTTAAAAATCTTCCGCAAAAACACGAAATTTATTATCTGGATCACAGTGGTCGCGCTCGCCCTGCTTTTCGGGGCCGGTTCGATCGCAGACCTCGTTGGCGGCAAAAAAAGCGGCCGATTCGCGGGTGAGGCCTTCGGAAAATCCGTGACCTTTCAGGAATATAACCAGTTTTATCGTGCGACCCAGCTTTTCATGCCGTCCGAAAAACCAGTCGAAGACCCGGAACTCCTACGCAACTACACCTGGCAGAACATTATTTATGCCCGCGAGGCTCAACGCAAAGACATCAAGATCACGGATGAAGAGGTTCGCGGGGAGATCGCAAAGATTCTCAAACAGCAAGGTCTGACGAACCCGACGGCAGAACAATACAAGATCTGGCTCACCCGCTCGCTTCACATATCTCCGCGTGAATTCGAGGAAGGACTCAGGGAGTTCCTACGCATCCAGAAGCTCTTGCGCATACAAATCGCGAGTTTTATACCGGCCGGGATCGACAAGCTTACGGATCCGAAAGCCAAAGAAAAAGCCGCTACGAAACAAAGGATGGATTTTATAATGTGGACGAACGACGTCAATAAACGCGCCGCCTTTAAGGACTACCTGGCTCTTCCTCCGGATCGGGAAGAAGCGCCTGAATCCGCCGGAACCGTGACGCCGGCTGCCCCATCTTCGGAAACGGGAACATCAAATTCCCGCGCGCGTGCCGGGGACATGGGTCACCAGCCTGTTCCTACCGCAAAAACCGTTTCGACGCCTCCGAAGACTTCGAAATAAAATCGCTGGAGTTCGAAGACCCCCAGCGTTTTCACTGCTTGCCAACCGCGATTTTTTTCTGATTCTTCTTGCAACGAAAAGCATCGGAAAGATTATTGTTTCTTCTCCGGAACAGCGGGAGCAGGCGCGGGCATTTTCGCCTCCGCCATTTTCCTGATATCATCCAGCGAAGGCATTCCGGTGCGAGGGTCTCTATTCCCGTACGCTCCGGGAAAGTAGGGCGCCTGCCCACCCGCTATCATCGGAACAGCCGATCGGCCGCCCCCTGCGTTTCTCTTCAGAGCCATTGCTCCCATGACAAATGTATTAAAATACAGCCAGACAACAACCAGCGTGGCCAGCACCAAAAGATAATTGATCTGATTTTTCGTCATATCGCGGTTTCTCCTCGTTTGAACGGACCAAAAACTGTCGTGTATAGCAATTATATAAGGATTATAAAAATTAGGAACACAAAATTTATTTGGAAGAGCTCCCGGGTTCTTGTTATACTTGGGTTCCATGAAAAAGACTGTTGAAGAATTCGCGAAGCTTGTCGGCGGCACGGTGATCGGTGACGGCACAACCCTGATCGAAGGGATCACCAATTTCGAGAATCCGCTCAAGGGGCATATCTCATTTGCGCAGGATGAGAAAGGCTTTAAGACGCTCGAGGCCTCCGAGATCAGTTGTATGATCGTCCCCAAACAGATCGGGAAATCCTCCAAAGTCCTGATCCAGGTCGAATATCCCAAACGGGCGTGGGCGCAGATCCTCCGGGAGCTTTTCCCCGCCAGAAAATTTCCGGGCACGATCTCCCCTCAAGCTTCGATCGCCAAGACCGCCAAGCTCGGGGAGAACGTTACAATCGAATCTTTTGTGACAATCGGCGAGAATGCCGTGATCGGGAATGGCACGGCCCTTTGCTCCCACGTATTTGTGGGTGAAAATGTAAAGATCGGTGCGCGTTGCGTCATTCACCCGAATGTTACCCTTTATGAAAATTGTGAGCTGGGTGCGAATGTCGTGATCCATGCCGGCAGTGTGGTCGGCGCAGACGGCTTTGGGTATGTCGCGACCCCGGCTGCCCATGAAAAACTTCCACAGAGCGGGAACGTCGTGATCGAGGATGACGTAGAAATCGGCGCTTGCTCCACGCTCGACCGCGCGGCCATCGGCTCCACAAGGATCGGCAAAGGCTGTAAGATCGACAATCTCGTTCAGATCGCCCACAATGTTGTGATCGGCCCGCACACGGTCATCTCCGCGCAAACCGGAATTTCAGGAAGCTA
>CAYMER010000153.1:0-4852 GCA_964389345.1 uncultured bacterium
GATCGGGTTATTGCACTACTTCAGTTGGATGATCTATGTGTTCGGGGCCATTCTCGTTTGGACGGGCGCCAAGCTTGCCATGGAGAAGGACGCCAAAGTGGAACCCGAGAAGAACATTTTCCTGAAGGGTTTCAAGCGGATCATGCCGGTGACGGCGCAATACGACGGCGGGAACTTCTTCACGCGGATCAACGGTGTGCTTTTCGCGACTCCGCTCATGGTGATCCTTGTGGTGATCGAGTCCACCGACGTGCTATTCGCCGTGGATTCCATTCCCGCGGTTCTAGCGATCTCCCGGGATCCGTTTATCGTTTACACCTCGAACGTTTTCGCGATCCTGGGGCTTCGGGCTCTTTATTTTGTGATCGCGGAGCTCATGCGGCTTTTTCACCACCTGCATTACGGTCTTTCCCTCATCCTGGTGCTGATCGGCGTCAAGATGCTGATCGCGTCATTTGTCCACGTTCCAACATCCATCGCGCTCGGGGCGATATTATTGATCTTGGCGGCGTCGGTCGTCGCTTCCATTATTTGGCCCTCGAAATCGGGAGAGGTAAGCTCGCACGCCTGATTTTCATTAGAGAATTCAAGTGGAAATCAGCGCTGTTCTGATGGACAATTCAAAAAACAATCGGTGCATCAGGGCTCCTGATTTTCCGGCAACGGGTCTTTCTTTGGGTTGCGAAAGGCGTTAAGCGGGGGAGAGCTGGATATAAAAAAAGCGCCCCGCCGGAGTAGCGGCGGGGCGCTTTTTTTATAGAGGTGTTTATTACTGCAAAACCACCGCTTTTGCCGTTGCTTGCGGGATCTCCAGCTTCGGGATACGCATCTTGTAAAAGGACCTCCAGACGAAGTACAGGCCTGCGATTAAAAGGGTCGCTCCGCTGATGCGGGTCGTTGCCGGGCTCATTTTGATCGCGATCTCGACGGCAAGCATGCCGAAGAGCGTCGAGAACTTGATGATCGGGTTGAGGGACACCGAAGTGGTATCCTTGAAAGGATCTCCGACTGTGTCGCCAATGACCGTGGCGTCATGAAGCGGCGTGTTTTTCTCTCCCAGGTCGACCTCGACGACTTTCTTGGCATTGTCCCAGGCGCCGCCCGCGTTCGCCATGAACATCGCCTGAAAGAGCCCGAAGACCGCGATGGCCAGGAGGTAGGCAATGAAGAAATAGGGGTCGAAGAGCGCAAAGGCGAGCGTGAGCGTGAGCAGGCCGCAGAAAATATTCCACATGCCTTTTTGGGCGTACTCGGTGCAGATCTTCACGACCTTGATGGAATCCTCGCGCCTTGCTTCTTTCATGTCGAGACTCATGTTTTTCTTGATGTACTCCACTGCCGAATAAGCTCCCGTGGCCACGGCCTGGATCGAGGCGCCGCAGAACCAGTAGATCACGGCTCCGCCGCAGATAAATCCGAGCAAGATCGGCGCGGCCGTGAGGGACAGTTTTTGGTTCAGCAGGATCTCCCCCATATTCGCGGGAACCATGACGCCCACTTTTGCGGTAGCAACGGCGATGGTTTGAAGATGCTCTTGCAAGAGAAGAATGATCGAGAAGATCATGGTGGTAGCGCCCGCGACAGCGGTCCCGATAAGCACCGGCTTTGCGGTGGCTTTAAAGGTGTTGCCGGCCGAGTCATTGGCTTCAAGGTAGCGCTTGCCGCCTTTGAAGTCAGGTGTGAAACCAAAATCCTTCTCAATTTCTTTTTCGATCCCGGGGATCGATTCCGTTTGGGCCAATTCGAAGATCGATTGGGCGTTATCCGTCACCGGACCGTAGGAATCCACCGCAATATTCACCGGGCCCATGCAGAGGAAGCCATAGGCGACGAGACCGAAGGCAAAGATCGAGGCGTGGGGCATGATGTTCTGAAGTCCTGTTCCTGAGATCAGGTAGGCCGTGAACATCAGGGACGCGATCAGAATGCCTTTCCAGAAAGCTGAAAAGTAACCTGCCACAAGGCCCGAAAGGATCGTGAGCGATGCCCCGCCTTCGCGCGAGGCTGTTACGATTTCTTTGACATGTTTGGAGTGAGAGGAAGTGAAGGCCTTAGTAAATTCCGGAATGAGGAACGCCGCCAGAGTTCCACAAGCGATGATCGAAGCCAGCTTCCACCAGAGCGTCGGGTCCGGAAGATCGCCCACAAGCAGGTACGACATTCCGTAAGAGGTGGTGATGCAAAGCGCAGTGGCGATCATGATGAGGCGCGTCAGGGGTTCCTCAAAATTAAATTGTTTCAAACCCTTGTACTTGCGCTCTGAGATCGCCTTGTTGATGAAGTAGGAAACCCCCGACATGAAATCCATCAGGAAACGCATGGCGAAGATCCAGACGATGAGTTTCGCCTGGAGGGTCGGATCTTTTACGGCAAGTGTAATGAAGAATATGAGCGCGACACCTGTGACACCGTAGGTTTCAAAGCCGTCGGCAGTGGGACCCACCGAATCGCCGGCATTATCGCCCGCGCAGTCGGCGATGACGCCCGGGTTGCGTGGGTCATCCTCTTTGACCTTGAAAACGATCTTCATGAGGTCGGAGCCGATGTCAGCGATCTTGGTAAAGATGCCTCCCGCGATTCGAAGCGCACTTGCTGCCAGCGATTCTCCAATAGCAAAACCGAGGAAGCAGTAGCCGACGATCTCCCGCGGCATAAAAAGAAGGATGATCACCATCATGACCAGCTCAATGGAGATCAGAAAAAGTCCCACGGACATTCCCGCGCGCATGGGGATATTGACGACATCCCACGGAATGCCGCGCAGCGAGGCGAAAGCCGTCCGGGAATTGGCGAGAGTATTGATACGGATTCCGTAATAGGCTACGAGCGATGAACCGGCCATGCCGATGATCGAAAAGAAGAGAACCATGCCTAGCGTCGTCGCAGACTCATGCTTGAGTCCCAAGAAGTAATAACTCATCGCGCACGCAATGATCGCGAACAGGACCGCCAGGAACTTGACCTGCTGCTTAAGGTAGGTCTTGCAGGTCTGGAAGATCGTTTCCGCGACGTCAAGCATCGATTTATGTGCCGGAAGCGCTTTGATCTTCTTATATTGGTAGAGAGACAGGCCGACCGTTCCGAGGATCACCATCGCGCCATACAGAAGGATCTGGAAGCCCGAAAGACCGCCGAGCAGATTGAAGCGCCCCGCATGAAGGTCCGGGATCTTGAGGTCCGCTTCGCTGGCCCACGCGGCGCCTTGCCACAGGAAAAGCATTCCCAGAAGAGAGAGTCGAGGAAAAAGTTTTTTCATATGTCTCCAGTTGAATTAATAACTGAGGGGTCGGGAAGTTTCCCGGCCCACTCATCCTGAGGCGTACTTTGCCGAAGGATCCAGAATAATAGATCCTTCGCTCAGCAAGGCAGTCCTTTAGGATTGCTCAGGATGACTCCCTCGGGAAAAACACCCCGAGGGTCAGCTAATAATTTTTTTATTGTCGAAATTGAATAATGTGCTCGAAGAGATTTGTATGCCGAATGGGTGTTAATAATAGCGTAATGACAGAAAAACTCCACCCAAATCTTTATCACAACTTGGAAATGGAGCAGAAAATTGGGGAAGGCAGCTATTGATTGTTTGGCCCCTTCTGCTATTATTCACAATTCTATATGGCAACAATGATCAAGCGGGTCGAAAGACCTCGCGAACTCAAATGGTATCACGCCGGCGCCATGCTCTATGGCGACTGGGGCACTTCGAAAGCCTACGTGCTCGGCATCGCTTTTGCTTTGGCCGGTCACGCCTCCTGGTTCTTCCTTGGCCTCATGTCTCTTCTCATGATCCTGATCGGGGTCTGCTATATGGTCGTTTGCCGCATCTATCCCGACGGCGGCGGCGTATATTCTTCGGTGAAAAGCCGTTCCCAAACTCTGGCTGTGATCGGCGCTTTTCTTTTGATCGCGGATTATGTGGTCACGGCTTCCTTAAGCGTCCTGGATGCTTTCCATTATTTTAATGTGCCGAACCCGGAACTCTGGGCCATCGGTGCGATCCTTACGATCGGCACCTTAAGCTGGGTCGGGCCTTCAAAAGGCGGCACTGTTGCGACCGTGATCGCCGTAGGCGCGTCACTCACGGCTGTGATCCTTTTCGCTTTCACCGTCCCGGGACTTTCGAAGGTTCAGCTCACGATGCCGGTGGGTGGGTTCATGAAGAACTGGCCGGTCTTTGTCGGGATCGTGCTTGCACTCTCAGGCGTGGAGGCTATCGCCAATCTGACCGGCGTGATGGTGGAGCCTGTCAAAAAAACATCCCGCCGTGCCATTCTTCCGGTGATGATCGAAGTGGCGATCCTGACATTCCTTCTGGGGGTTGCGATGAACGCCATCCCGGGCCTCAAGGGTCACACCGAGGACATGCTTCGTGCGCTCGGGGATCATTACATCGGCCCTTGGTACGGGACCGTGATCTCGATCGTTTTTGGATGCTTGCTTTTGTCTGCCGGCAATACGGCGATCATGGGGCTTGTGAGTATTCAGTTCGCGCTGGCTAAGGACCGCGAATTGCCGCCTATTTTCGCGAAACTCAACCGGTTCGGCATGCCGTGGCTTGCGCTGATCGTAGCGACGGCGCTTCCGATCATCGTGCTCCTCGTGGAAAAGGACATTGTTCATCTCGCGGCCCTTTACGCGATCGGGGTGGTGGGCGCCATTGCGCTCAATCTCGCAACGAGCGCTACGAATTTTTCGATCCGGCTGAAACTTTGGGAACGCGTCCTTTTAGGCGCGGGCGCGATCATCACGCTTTTTATTGAAGTAACGATCGCGATCCAGAAACAGAACGCGCTTTTCTTCGTCCTGACCATTGTGGGAGTAGGCCTCGTCCTTCGTTATGCGGCCAAGATGATCG
>CAYMER010000154.1:0-3759 GCA_964389345.1 uncultured bacterium
CGCGTTCCTGCGGCCTTGAAATCCATGTCACCCAAATGGTCTTCGATCCCGGCAATGTCCGTCAGGACCTTCCAACGCTTCTGATCGCTCACAAGCCCGATCGCAATGCCGGCCACCGGCGCCTTGATGGGCACCCCGGCATCCATCAGCGCAAGCGTTCCGCCACAAACCGTGGCCATGGAGCTCGATCCATTGGATTCCATGATCTCGGAAACGAGACGGATGGTATACGGAAAATCTTCCTGGGACGGGAGAATGGGTTCCAGCGCTCGCGACGCGAGCGCCCCGTGACCGATCTCACGACGACCGGTCCCGCGGTTGGGGCCGACCTCGCCCACGATGTAATGCGGAAAATTATAATGGAGCATGAAACGCCTGAATTCCTCTTTTTCCAAAGAATCGATCCTCTGCTCGTCATCCCCCGTGCCGAGCGTGGTCACGCTCAGGCTCTGGGTCTGACCGCGCGTAAAAAGCGAGGACCCGTGGGTCCTCGGCAGAATGCCGATCTCGCAGGTGATCTGGCGGATATCGCGTTCCCCGCGTCCGTCCGGACGTTTTCCGGTGGAAAGAACGAAGTCACGGATCTTTTCGTGTTCCAGCCGTGCAAACGCGATCTTCACGAGAGCTTCGTCAAAATCTTCGGCCTTGGTGTCACACTGCGCAAGCGCCTTTTCATAAAGGCTTTTCAGGAACGCTTCCTGCGCTTCCTTGCCAGGCTGGGAGAACATTTTCTCGAATTCCCCGCCGATCGCAGTCTTGATCTTCTGTTCCATCCCTGCCTGAAACTGGAGCGGCTTCACGGTCTTCTTGGTCTTGCCGGCCTTTTTCACAAGGTCCATCTGCAAATGCACAGCCTTTTTGACCGCTTCATGCCCGACTTTAAGCGCCTCGAGCATCTGCTCTTCAGAGACCTCTTTGGCTCCCGCTTCGATCATCACGATCTTCTCAAGCGTTCCGGCGACCACGAGGTCCAGGGCACTTTTTTCAAGCTCCTGATGCGTGGGATTCACAATGAACTGCCCGTCCACGAGCCCGACGCGCGCGGCGCCAAGAGCAGTCGTATAAGGAATGTCGGAGATCATAAGCGCCGCCGAAGCTGCGTTCATGGCGAAGATCTCGGTCATGTTCTCGCCATCGACTGAGAGCACGGTTACCGAAACCTGCACTTCGTTAAGATAATCTTCGGGGAAAAGCGGACGAAGGGGCCGGTCGATCAGACGCGAGGTCAGGATCTCCTTTTCGGAGGGACGCCCTTCACGTTTGAAAAAACCGCCCGGGATCTTCCCGGCAGCGTACGTGCGTTCACGATAATCCACGGTAAGCGGAAAGAAATCGCGGATCTCTTTCTTGTCCGCTGCCGCGACGACCGCCGCCAGGATCACGGTCCCGCCGCATTGCGCGAGCACGGCGCCGTGTGCCTGTTTGGCCATGCGGCCGGTTTCCAGGGACACTTCGCGTCCCCCGATCTGAGTGGTAACTTTTGTGATCTTTGTCATGTGAGGTTATACCTTTCGATTGTGTGAGTGGAATTTATTCAAGATAAAGGCAGTCTGAAACGAGGAATTTACTTCCTCAGATCAAGGCGAGCGATAATCTGCTGGTATTTTTCAAGGGACTCGCTTTGAAGATGTTTCAGGAGCCTTTTGCGGCGGCTGACCATCTTGATAAGGCCGTAACGCGAGTGGTTGTCTTTAACATTTTTTCCAAAATGCCCGGACAGACCGTTAATGCGCTCGGTAAGGAGAGCGATCTGAACCTCATCGGACCCTGAATCGTTTTTACTGATCGTGTATTTCGAAATGATCTCTTTTTTCTTCGTCTTTGCTAATGCCATTTTTCTTCTAACTCCTCGTCTTTGTTTGAGTTACGTCTTTTTTATAGTCATTAAAGGCTCGGGAGTATACCCTAGCCCTTCCTCCTTGTCCAGATTTTCTTAGTTTTGCGTCTTAGTTTCGTCGATGCTTCGTCTTTCGACTCTTTCACTTCCCAAGAATAAAAAAAAGGTTACCGGTTTCCGTGAAAGCGCCTAGCGGCCAGGATATCGGACTCGATCTTGGTTTTCAATGCCTCTTCGGTAGGAAATTTCTGCTCGGAACGGAGAAACCGGTGGAGAGCGATCTCCATCATCTCGCCGTAAACCTGTCCTTTAAAATCTAGCAGGTGGAGCTCAAGGACGGGGCGCGGGGTTTCTTTTTTGGGATAGGTCGGGCGTTTTCCGAAATTCACGACTCCGGGAAGCCATTGGCCCGTGGAACGGAGAACGGGTAACGGGTAACGAATTTGCTTCACGTTTTTACCTGCCTCGTCGGCAGGCAGGCGTTCCCCGTTACCCGTTCTCCGTTCCCCGCGATTTAAAAACCTCGCCGACGCGACATAAACACCGAGCGGTAGAAGGATCTCGGAATGAACTTCCAGATTCGCCGTCGGAAAGCCGAGATGAAGGCCGTGACCTTTCCCTTTGATCACTTTGCCAAACATGCTGAAAGGACGGCCGAGGCACTTCTGCGCCTTCTCGACATCACCTCTAATAAGAAGCTCGCGGACGCGGGAACTCGAGATGGGTTTCCCGCCCGCCATGACCGGCTTCATCTTTTTAAAAAGAAACCCGTTCGCTTTTGCCATCCGTTCCATCAAGCCCGTGTCCCCTTTCCGTCCGCGACCAAAATGGGCGTCATGCCCCATACAGATCTCACGAACATGAAGCTTCTTTACAAGAACCTTTTCCGCAAAATCCAGGGGCGTCATTTTTGAAAAGGCCGGTGTAAAAGATTGCAGAAAGCAAAGGTCGATTCCGGCCTCGGCGAGATAAAAAAGTTTTTGTTCAATGCTCATAAGCATCATGGGTTTACGTTCGGGATGAAGAATGCTGTGCGGGTGCTGAGGAAACGTCAGGACCGCGGCAAGAGCACGCTCTCTTTTCACTTGCCTGACTACATAACGCAGAAGCCTTTGATGGCCGAGATGGAACCCGTCAAAATTCCCGAGCGCCAAAATGACGGGACGGGATGAACCGTTATATTTTCGAAGATCCGGAATGATCTGCATGGAGATGCGTGACCTTTAAAGGAACCACTTTTTCGCGGAGCTGGGCCGGAGTAAAACTCTTCAAGTCTTCAATTGTAACGCTCTGTCCCAACTTGAAGGAACCGCTCCGGAGACGGCGCAGACGCGCCAGCGTCGCGTAACAGCCCAACGCTTCGCCGAGGTCGTTTACAAGCGTGCGGACGTAGGTACCTTTGGAAACAGACGCCAAAAATTCTACGAACTTTCCTTCTTTTTTATCAAAACGAAATTCATGCACCGTGACCGGCCGGCCGTCACGCGGTACGATCTTGCCTTGGCGCGCAAGCTTGTAAAGGCGTGTTCCTTCGTGCTTGAGAGCCGAGACCATGGGCGGCACCTGAATAATGTCTCCTGTGAACTGCTGGGCTGCCTTAGCGCGGATTTCTTCGATTGTGATGTGTTCCCAGGGAGCTTCCGCGATCACTTTACCCTGACGATCATGAGAATCGGTCTGAATACCCAGCTCTAACGCTCCAAAATATTCCTTATCGCAGGCGCTAAGCTGCATGGAACTTTTGGTCGACTTGCCGAGGAGAAGCACCAGAAGCCCTGTGGCAAGAGGATCGAGGGTCCCGGCATGCCCGACTTTTTTGATCCCAAAGCGCCGGCGTACGAACGCGCACACGTCATGCGAGGTCCAGTTCTCGGGTTTGTCAACCAGGAGAACCCCATCCATCATGAAGCCTTGTCCTGGCA
>CAYMER010000155.1:0-5530 GCA_964389345.1 uncultured bacterium
CCGGACAGCTTAACAAAGTCGTCACGGTGAAGGCCCATCTTTTCAGCGGTTCCGCAAAGAAGAAGATCGAATCTAAAGGCGGTCAGGCCATTCTGCTCGGCAAATAACAAGCACCGTGTTAAATTAATTTTAAAGGTACGCGGTGCTTGCACTGTGAACCCTTAAATTAAATAAAACACAGTGCAAGAACGGAGTTCTGGTGCTACAAGCATTAGGAAATATCCTAAAGATCCCGGACCTGCGTAAGAAGATTCTTTTTACGCTCGGCATTATCGCCGTATATCGGATCGGGACCTATGTGCCGACCCCGGGGATCGACGGCGTGGCGCTCGCAAGATTTTTCCAGCAGCACATGTCCGGCGGATCGCTCCTGGGTTTTATGGGGATGTTTACCGGCGGCGCGCTCCAGAAAGCGACGATCTTTGCGCTGGGGATCATGCCTTATATTTCGGCATCGATCATTTTACAGCTTTTGACTGTCGTGATCCCGGCTTTGGAAAAACTCGCGAAAGAGGGCGAGGAAGGCCGCAAGAAGATCATTCAGTACACGCGTTACGGGACGATCGTCCTGAGTATTTTGCAAACGTTCTTTATCGCTCTTTGGCTTGAAAATCCCGCAGCTTTTCAGGGGACGGTGATCGTGCCGGATCCGGGCTGGAGTTTCCGTCTGATGTGTATGCTGACCATGACCACCGGCACAGCGTTTATCATGTGGCTTGGCGAGCAGATCGATAATTACGGCATTGGCAACGGCATGTCGATCATCATCACGGCGGGCATTATTGAGTCGCTTCCGGAAGCGTTTCGTCAGACGTGGGTTCTGCTTTCGCCGCTCGACCCGTCGCGCCAGCAGCTTGCGTGGTGGAAATTTGGAATTATGTGCGCACTTTTCGTAGGTGCGGTGATCTTCCTGATCTTGATCATTCAGGGTCAGCGAAAGATCCCGGTCCAGTATGCAAAACAGATCCGTGGGCATCGGACTTACGGCGGGCAGAGCACGTACTTGCCGCTTAAGGTAAACCAAGCGGGTGTGATCCCGATCATTTTTGCGCAATCGGTTATCCTGTTTCCGGCCACGATCGCGGGTTTTTTCCCGAATGCAGGGGCGTTCACGCGGATCGCCCAGGCGATCAGTTACGGGAGCGGGGGCTATATGGTCCTGGATGCGCTTCTCATTGTATTTTTCACGTTTTTTTACACGGCGATCACGTTCAATCCGATCGAGGTAAGCGACAATCTCCAAAAATACGGAGGTTTCGTTCCGGGAATCCGGCCGGGAAAGAACACGGCAGAATATCTGGATTATTTGATGACGAGGATCGCGACGGCGGGGGCTATCATCCTGGCTTTGATTGCGCTTTTTCCGAAGATCGTTTCATCGCCGCATGTGCTGAATATTCCGTTCCTGATCGCGAGCTTTTTCGGCGGGACCGGGCTTCTCATCATCGTCGGCGTGGTGCTGGACGTGATGAAGTCTGTCGAGTCTCAGTTGGTGATGCGCCACTACGACGGTTTTATTAAACGGGGCCGCTTGAAAGGGCGCCGTTGATGAATCTGATCTTCTTGGGGCCTCCGGGAGCCGGAAAAGGCACTCATGCCAAGATGCTCTGTGAAAAAGACGGGATCACGCAGCTTGCCGCCGGCGATATCTTGCGCCGGAATATCAAAGAGGGAACAAAGCTTGGGGCGCTGGCGAAAGATGTGATCGCGCGCGGAGAACTTGTTTCAGATGATCTCGTTAATGACATGATGTTCGAAGAGATCCGTGGATTGAAGAGCGCCAAAGGTTTTATTTTGGACGGGTACCCAAGGACGATCGGCCAGGCGGAATCGCTTGAGAAGTTTCTTGTGAAGGAAAAGATCCCGCTTACCGCGATCGTGAATTTTGACGCGGCCGAGTCAGTGCTGGTGGCGCGGCTTTCGGGCCGGCAGGGTTGTCCCAAATGCGGAAAGATCTATCATGTTCGCAATATGCCGCCGAAAACGGATGGGATTTGCGATGTGGATGGCCAGAAACTTACGACCCGTAAAGACGATGAGCCAGCGACGATCCTTAATCGACTGAAGGTCTATCACGAGTCGACGAAGCCTTTGGTTGAGTTCTATCGCAAGAAGGGACTGCTGCATGATGTTCCGGCAGGGGGCGATGCCCCGTCGGTCCAGAAAGTCCTAGAAAAGCTCTTTGAAAAGATTCGCTAGCGCGCATGATCGAGTTGAAATCGAAACGCGAAATACAACTGATCGGGGAAGCCGGGAAGATTCTGAAGAAGGTGTTCTCGACCGTGAAGCCCATGGTGCTTGAGGGCGTTACGACGGAAGCTTTGGACCTGGTGGCGGAAAAAGTAATCTTTGAGAATGGCGGGGAACCAGCGTTCAAGGGCTATCGCGGATTTCCGAAAACGGCTTGCATTTCCATTAATGAGGCTGTCGTTCACGGGATTCCGGATGCGCGTCGTTTGAAAGTGGGCGATCTGGTCAGTTTTGATGTTGGAGTGAAGTGGAACGGGTTTTACGCGGATGCGGCGAGGACCTGGTTGGTGGGGGCGGTCGATCCGAAAAAGCAGGCGTTGATCAACACCGCGAAAGATTCCTTAGACGCAGCGCTTGCGGATTATCAACCGGGTTGGCGGATCGGGGACCTCTCCGAGGCGATCCAGCGATATGTTGAGGCGCGGGGGTTTCAATTGGTTCGTGATTATGCGGGGCATGGGATCGGCCGGCAGCTTCACGAGGACCCGCAGGTCCCCAATTACGGGAAATCCGGGCGGGGGGCGAAGATCGAACCGGGGTTGGTGATCGCGATCGAGCCAATGGTGACGGAAGGCCATTATGCGGTGGAGACACTTGAGGACGGTTGGACGGTGGTCACGAAAGACCGAAAGAATGCCAGCCATTACGAAGATACGATAGTTTTTACGGAAAATGGATTTATAAATTTAACAGGTGCTGTGTCAGATTAAATTTTAAGGGTTCACAGTACCTGTACCGCGAACCCATAGAATTAAATAGACGCGGTGCAGGAGATGAGGCGCCTTAAGCAATGCCGAAAGAAGATGCGATTGAAGTAGAAGGGACTGTGGTTGAGCCTTTACCCAACGCGATGTTCCGCGTCGAGCTTGAGAACGGGCATAAGGTGTTAGCGCATATCTCCGGGAAAATGAGGATGCATTACATCCGCATCCTTCCGGGGGACAAAGTGAAGATGGAGCTTTCTCCGTACGATCTGACGCGAGGAAGAATTACATTTCGGGTCAAGTAAGTCATTCTGAGGTGAAAAAATGAAAGTTCGAAGTTCGGTTCGAAGAATTTGTGAGAATTGCAAGATCGTGCGTCGTAAAGGCTACGTGTATGTGATCTGCAGTAATCCAAAACACAAGCAGCGACAAGGTTAATTGATTTTTTAAGAAAGGATCCAGAGTATGCCGCGTATCATTGGGGTGGATATCCCGAGAGAAAAAAGAGTAGATGTGGCGTTGACCTATTTGTATGGGATCGGGAAGACGCTTTCGAAGAAGGTTTTGTTGGAAGCCAAGGTCGATCCGGCGAAACGCGCCAAGGATCTGACCGAGGCCGAGGTCTCCGCGCTAACGGGGATCATTCAGCGGACTACGAAAGTAGAAGGGGATCTTCGTCGTGAGATCCAGATGAATATCAAACGTCTGATGGATATCCGCTGCTATCGTGGTTCAAGGCATTTGAAGGGCCTTCCCTGCCGAGGGCAGAGAACGCATACGAACGCGCGTACCCGTAAAGGCAAACGAAAAACCGTGGGCGGACTTGCTAAAGGGGCGCCCGCGCCTAAGTAAAATAGTTTCAGAGCATTCATCAAAAAAAAGGTAAAAACATCATGGCAAAAAAGAAGATCAAACACATCGTCCGCGGCGTAGCGCACATCGCGGCAAGTTTCAATAATACGATTATCACGATCACGGATGCCGGCGGCAACTGCGTATGCTGGGAATCTTCGGGTTCGGCGGGTTTCAAAGGTTCGAAGAAATCGACGCCGTTTGCGGCGCAGATGGCTTCTGAGAAAGCCGCCAAGAAGGCCATGGAATTCGGAATGAAAGAGGTTGAAGTTTATATTAAAGGGCCAGGCGCGGGCCGTGAATCCGCCATTCGCGCTCTTCAGGCCACAGGACTTGTGATCAGCGCGATCCATGATATTACGCCGGTGCCCCATAATGGTTGTCGTCCGCCGAAGAAGAGGAGAGTTTAATTTATGGGAAGATATCTCGGTCCAGTGATCCGTTTGCACCGACGCGAGGGCGTGAACCTCGGTCTCAAAGGTCGCCGTACGACCGATGAGAAACATGATAAGCGTTTGTCGAAACCCCCCGGCCAACACGGTCTCTCTCGCCAGAAAATTTCTGACTACGGCGTGCAGTTACGCGAAAAACAGAAGATGAAGAGGATCTACGGAGTGACCGAGCGTCAATTCCGTGTGTTTTTCGCCCGCGCAGTCCAGATGAAGGGCGTAACCGGCGAGATGTTGATCCAGCTTCACGAAAGGCGTCTGGACAATGTGGTGTTTCGCCTTCTCTTTTCCGGCTCGCGCAGGGAAGCGCGTCAAATGGTTGGACACGGACATATCACTGTGAACGGAAAGAAGGTCGACATTCCCTCGTTTATTTGCAAGGTGGGGGATAAGATCAGTGTGAAGCAGAAGGAGCCGCAGATCAAAAGATTACAGGCGAGTATGGAGAAGTGGAAGGACTTGAACGCTCCGGAATGGCTCGCGCTTGATCGCGAGAAATTGATCGGGGAAATCAAGAGACTTCCCACTAAGGCGGACGCAGGACTCCCGGTCGAAGAAGCGCTTATCGTCGAATTGTATTCGAAGTAAAATTCATCCCGCCATCGCGGGATTCATCGGAGGAACTAAAATGGGTATTCGCTGGAAAACGTTTGAAATGCCGAAGCGCCTCGAAGCGGAACAAGGGTCGCTGACGCCCAATTACGGCAAGTTTATTGCCGAACCATTCGAGCGGGGCTACGGGACTACGATCGGGAATGCGCTTAGGCGCGTGCTGATCTCTTCGATCGATGGCGCTGCGGTGACGAGCATCAAGATCGACGGGATGTTGCATGAATTCTCTGCGGTCGAGGGTGTGGTTGAGGATGGTGCTCAGATCGTGATGAACGTCAAGAAGCTCGTGCTACGTTATCATGGCAAAGGCCCGAAGAAAATCTATATCGATATCAAAAAGCAAGGTCCAATCAAGGCTGGCGATATCCAGGCAGATGAGACGGTCGAGATCGTCAATCCGGAACTCGTGCTTTGCAACCTGAGCAAGTCCCATACGTTCAAGATGGAGATGGAAGTGGGCCGCGGCCGCGGGTATGTCCCTGCCGAAAAGAACAAGCAGGAAGATGCCTCCATAGGTGTGGTGACGATCGATTCGGCCTTCTCGCCCGTGACCAAAGTGAATTTCTATGTGGAAGACACCCGCGTGGGGCAAGCCACCGATTATGATCGTCTGATTCTGGAAGTCTGGACGAACGGCGCGATGGGGCCGGAAGAGGCGCTTCT
>CAYMER010000156.1:0-7322 GCA_964389345.1 uncultured bacterium
ACGGACCAGAGAGCCGGGCGCGATCGGCGAGCCACTCTATATGGATGTCGTCGGAGCGCTTCAGGAAGCCTTTCAGAATGGTTGGTCGAAATTCAAACAGGCGCCCAAGATCTATGGAGGCCGCTACGGGCTTTCTTCCAAGGAATTCACGCCGGCGATGGTGAAAGGGGTCTTTGATTCCTTTGCTGCAGGCAAAGGCAAGCACGGGTTTACGATCGGTATTAATGACGATGTGACCCACACCAGCCTTCCTTATGATCCCGATTATTCCATCGAATCCGATTCCACGGTCCGCGCTCTTTTCTACGGGCTGGGAGCGGATGGGACGGTGGGTGCCAACAAGAACTCCATCAAGATCATCGGCGAGAATACGGAAAATTACGGGCAAGGCTATTTTGTCTACGACTCAAAAAAATCAGGCGCGATCACCGTGTCGCACCTTCGCTTCGGTCCCGAGCCCATCCGGTCGCCTTACCTTATCAGCAAGGCGCATTTCGTAGCGTGTCATCAAACTGTCTTTCTCGAAAAATACGACATGCTTCGCAATATCGTGTCCGGCGGCACGTTCCTTTTGAACGCTCCCTGGAGCGCGGAAGAAGTGTGGATGAATATTCCGGTCGAAGTTCAGAAACAGATCCTTGAGAAAAAACTCAAGTTCCATGTGATCGATGCCTACAAGGTTGCGGCGGATAGCGGCATGGGCATGAGGATTAACACGATCATGCAAGTCTGCTTTTTTGCTATCTCCGGCGTACTCCCGCGTGAGCAGGCAATCGGCGAGATCAAAAAATCCATTCAGAAGACCTACGGGAATAAGGGTGAGGATGTGGTTCAGAAGAATCTCCAGGCCGTGGACATGACGCTCGCGCATCTTCATGAGGTCAGAGTTCCCGCCATCGCGGATAGCAAAAACAAAAGGCTTGCCCCCGTGACTTCGAACGCTTCTGCGTTCGTGAAGGACGTGCTAGGCGCGATCATTGAAGGACGTGGAGATGAGATCCCTGTGAGCGCGATGCCGGTGGACGGAACGTTTCCGACCGCGACAACCCAATATGAGAAGCGCAATATCGCGCTCGAGATCCCGGTCTGGGAGCAGGATATTTGCATCCAGTGCGGCAAATGTAATTTCGTGTGTCCTCATGCCGTGATCCGTATGAAGGTCTATGATCCGAAGTATCTTGAGAAGGCCCCGGAAGGATTTAAATCCGCGGACGCGAAGATGCCGGATTTCAAAGGTCAGAAGTTCACGATCCAGGTCGCGCCTGAGGATTGCACGGGTTGCGGCCTTTGCGTGGATACTTGTCCGGCGAAGAGCAAAACGGATCCGAAGAAAAAAGCTATCAATATGGCTCCCCAGATGCCGCTTCGTTGCATCGAAGCTCCGAAGTGGGAGTTCTTCCTCAATATTCCTGAGTATGATCGCAGGAAATTGAAAACAGGAATGATCAATCAGCAGCAGGCGATGCGTCCTCTTTTCGAGTTCTCGGGCGCCTGCGCGGGTTGCGGGGAAACGCCGTATGTGAAGATCGTCTCCCAGCTTTTCGGGGACCGGGCTGTCATTGCGAATGCCACGGGCTGTTCTTCTATCTATGGAGGCAATTTACCGACGACACCTTGGGCCAAAGATGCCAATGGCCGCGGTCCGGCGTGGTCCAATTCACTTTTCGAAGATTGTGCGGAATTCGGTTTCGGGTTTCGGATGGCGATCGATAAACAAAAAGAATATGCGTCTGAACTTCTTGTGAAACTCCAGGATAAGCTTGGCGCGGACCTGGTTCAACCGATCCTCACTTCGGTGCAACAGACCGAGGCCGAGATCTATGATCAACGCGAACGCATCGCAGCGCTTAAAAAGAAACTGGCGGGACTTAACGCAGATGCCGACGCCGTGCAACTTCTGAGTTTGGCGGACACGCTCGTCAAAAAGAGTGTTTGGGCTTTTGGCGGCGATGGATGGGCCTACGATATCGGGTTCGGCGGTCTTGACCATGTGCTTGCCTCAGGCAAGAATGTGAATGTTTTTGTGCTGGATACGGAAGTCTATTCCAATACAGGAGGGCAGGCGTCGAAGTCCACTCCGCGCGGTGCCACCGCGAAATTCGCGATGGGCGGGAAACCAAGCGGCAAGAAAGATCTCGGGATGATCGCCATGACCTACGGGAATATCTATGTGGCGACGATCGCGATGGGGGCCAATGATCAGCAAACCCTCAAGGCGATCCAGGAGGCCGAGTCCTATGACGGTCCGTCTCTTATCATTGCCTACAGCCATTGCATCGCGCATGGCATTAATATGGTCAACGGACTGCAGGACCAAAAGGCCGCCGTCGCGTCCGGGCAGTGGATTCTTTATCGCTTCGATCCCCGGCGTACCGAAAAGGGAGAGAATCCTCTTATTCTCGATTCGAAGGCGCCCACGATCCCGCTCGAGCAGTATCTTATGATGGAAAACCGGTTCAAGATGATCATGAAGAGTAATCCCGAAGAAGCCAAAAAACTTTTCCAGATCGCGCAGAAGGATGTCACGGCTCGATGGAAGCGTTTCGAATATCTGGCTCAGGGAAAGCCCGTGATCGAAGCGCCTAATCCGGCAAACGCTTAAGGAGAGATGACCATGAGTTCAGAAGCTGTGATGACGTCCGGAAAAAAAGATCTGAAGGCCCTTTTTGAACCTAAGGCAATCGCGGTGGTCGGAGCGTCCCGGCGGACCGAGGCGGTCGGCTACGCCATTATGAAAAATCTTGTGGAAGGGGGCTATAAAGGAAAAGTGTTTCCCGTCAATCCCAAGGCCGAGGAAGTGCTCGGCGTGAAGTGTGTCCCCAGCGCCGCTCAGCTTCCGGAGAGTGTGGATCTGGCGATCTTCATTATTCCGGGGGCCGCGGTCCCAGCGGAGCTCGAAGCCTGCGCGAAGAAAGGGGCCCGGGCCGCGATCGTGATCTCGGCCGGGTTCCGTGAGATCGGAGGCGAGGGAGTCAGGCTCGAAAGCGAGCTCAAACGCATTGCGGACCAGTACGGCATCGCCATGCTGGGTCCGAATTGCCTCGGACTCATCAATAACGATCCGAACCTTTGCATGAACGCGAGTTTTTCGGGCCATATTCCGAAGAACGGGAACATCGCCTTTGTTTCCCAAAGCGGCGCGCTCGCAACGGCGCTCCTGGATTACGCGCGCGGCGAGAATATCGGTCTCTCCAAGCTCATCAGCCTCGGCAATAAAGTGGATGTGACAGAGCTCGAGATCCTTCAGTATTTGAAAGATGACCCCAATACCGATGTCATTATGATGTATCTTGAGGATATCGGAAAAGGGCAGGAGTTCATTTCTCTGGCCCGGGAGATTACGGGGGGCGACAGTGAGAAAACCAAGCCGATTCTTGTGATCAAGTCCGGTCGCACGGCGCAAGGCGCCAAGGCCGCGAGTTCCCACACAGGGTCTCTCATGGGCGCCGATGAAGTTTATGACGCGGTGTTCGTGCAGTCCGGCGTGATGCGCATGGAATCGGCCCAGGAGATGTTCGATCTTGCGATCGTGTTCGCGAACCAGCCTTTGATGAAAGGGAATCGCGTGGCGATCGTTACGAATGCGGGCGGTCCCGGGATCATGGCGACGGATGCATGCGTGAGATTCGGACTTCAGATGGCCGAGATGAGTCCGGCAACGGTCGCGAAACTCAAGGAAAATCTCCCGCCCACCGCAAATCTTTCGAATCCGGTCGACGTGATCGGGGACGCCCAGCATGACCGCTATGAGCACGCTTTGCGTTGCGTCATCGCGGAACCCAATGTTGATGGCGTATTGGTGCTTTTAACGCCGCAGGCGATGACGGAGGCTGAGGCGACGGCCAAGGTGATCGTGGAAGTGGACAAGGAGTCCGACAAGACGATCGTAGCGTGTTTTATGGGACATGCGGATGTGGAAGACGGCGTGAAGGTCCTGAAAGAACACCAGATACCGACTTACATGTTTCCCGAAGATCCGGCGCGCGCGCTGGCGGCCATGAACCGGTACCAACAGTGGCTTCATCGTTCGCGGACGGGCGTCAAACATTACCCGGTGGATCGTCAGGCCGCGGATGATGTTCTCCAAAAAGCCATGAAAGCCGAACAAAAATTTCTTCCGATCAATCAGTCCATGGAGATCTTTAGTGCCTATAAGTTTCCGGTGATCCCATGGGCGTTCGTCAGGACTGCCGAGGATGCGTGGGAGCAGGCCGTGAAGATCGGTTTTCCGGTTGTTATGAAAGTCGTTTCCCAGCAGATCATCCACAAGGTTGATGTGGGTGGCGTTCGGCTCAATCTGAATTCCGCGGATGATGTGCAGCACGCCTTCAAGGACATTATGGCCGTGGGCGAGAGGCTTAAAGCCAAGATCGATGGTGTATTCATGCAGCGTATGGCACCGAAAGGGAGGGAAGTGATCCTGGGGATGAAGCGCGACCCGCATTTTGGGCCCATCCTGATGTTCGGGTTGGGAGGGATTTATGTGGAGGCTCTCAAGGACGTGACGTTTCGCGTGGCACCGATTCGTGAACTCAGTGCTTATGACATGCTGCGGAATATCCGCGCGTTTAAACTGCTCGAAGGTGTGCGTGGCGAGCCGCCGGCGGATCTCGAGGCCATTGCGGATTGTTTGAAGCGTTTGTCCCAGCTTTCTTGCGACCATCCGGAGATCGATGAGATCGATATTAACCCGCTCATGGTTTACGGGGAAGGTAAGGGCGCCGGGGTCATTGATGCGAGGATCATATTAAAATAATCTCAAATTTAAAATTTGAGATTTCGAAAAGGTTCGTATGACCGAGATCCATAAGCTTGCCTCATTTGTCGACAGCCTTCACTACCACGAAAAAAACGGCCCCCAGATCGATTCCAAGAAAGGCTGCTTTCCTTTCGTGACCATTTCTCGCCAGGCGGGTGCCGGAGGGAACGCTCTTGCGGTGGCCCTCGAGGAAAAGATCCAACAGCTTCGTAACGAGCCTCTCTTCCGGGGGTGGCAGCTATGCGGCCACGAGTTGTGCCAGATGATCGGCCAGGATCCGACCCTCAAAACGGTTGTAGACTCGCTCAGGCAAACCGAATATCACTCCCAGGCTGAGGACATGCTTTCCCAGCTCATCTACGGAAGTTCGTCTCAGGATCTTGCCGTCAAAAGGATGTTCCGATTGATGCGTACTTTTGCTATTCACGGGAAGGTGATTCTCGTCGGAAGGGGATCGACCCTTTTGACGCGCGACCTTCCTTTAGGGATCCATGTGAGGCTTGAGGCTTCGATGGAATCGAGGGTAAAACGGATGATGCCTGAGTTCGGACCGGACGAAAAAAAGGTTCGCCGGGTGATCGAGGAAAAGGATAAGGCGAAGGCCGAACTTGTGAAGACCTTTTTCAATAAAGATATCCATGACCCGCTTCTCTATGATGTCCAGTGGAACACGGACCGAGTTCCAATTTCGGAGATTGCAAAGCTTTTGATCGAAATGATCCGGGATAAGGCGACCGGGGTCTGCTGAGTAGGTTTTCCCTCCTGCGGCGGGACCCCGCCGATTTTCAGGCGGTGGGTTTCATGCAACTTTTTATTTTTCAAGTACTATTTTATGGAAATGTTTTTACCTGCGGATCTTTGCAGAAAAAAATAGATAATTGTTCTTGAAACTCGTTTGTGATGCGAATAGTATTCCTGCTGGCCAGTACCGTTCTCCAATTAATTTTAAGGGTTAACGGTCCCAATGTCGATCAATCGAAGCGGGGCTGAGCTTGGGGCCGTTCAAACTACCATTTTGGAAAAGAAATGCAAAGTTTGGACGGTGCAGTACTGCGAACCCATAAAATCAAATGGAACACAGCACTAGAAATGATGCGTGATGTGGGTGGCAGCAAGAGACCTTTCAGAGAATTAACAAATTTTTTTCAAAGGCACCGCTCGAAAAAATGTTTCTGACCAATCCGGAAAAATAAAACAGTTAAGCTTATTTTGGTGGTTGGTCGTCTTTTGCACTAGATATAGTGGTTGGCTAAAAAAAATCTACAATATGTTGTTCGAATGCCGATAAAGAGAAAGTATATAAAGAGGAGATACCATGGTTGAGCAGTTCCTTTCCAGGAAGATCACCAGCATCCGAAAACGTGACGGTACCATCGTTCTTTTTGATGGCGCCAAGATCTATAACGCGATCGTTAAAGCGGGACAAGCGACAGGGGAATATGACGGTGCGGAAGCCCAGATTTTAACTTTGGAAGTTGTAAAAGTTATTGATAACCGTTACTCTCCCGGTTTTCTTGACATCGAAAAGATCCAGGACATTGTGGAGCAGGTCCTGATCTCCTGCAACCATCTCAAGACCGCCCGCGCCTACATCGTCTATCGCGAACAGCACAAGAAATTACGCCGGGATAAGAAGACTGTGGTCGATGTCACTTCTTCGGTTAATGAATATCTCTATAAGCTTGATTGGCGCGTGAATGCGAATGCCAATCAGGGTTATTCTCTGGGCGGCATGATCCTCAATATTTCCGGCAAGGTCATCGCCAATTACTGGCTTTCTCACGTTTATCCCGACGAAGTCTCAAACGCCCACCGCCACGGGGACATCCACATTCACGATCTGGACATGCTTTCCGGTTATTGTGCCGGCTGGTCCTTGAAGACCCTGATCCGAGAGGGATTCAATGGTGTTCCGGATAAGGTGGAATCCGGGCCGCCGAAACACCTGAGCTCCGCGGTCGGCCAAATGGTGAATTTCCTCGGTACGCTCCAGAATGAATGGGCGGGCGCACAAGCGTTCTCTTCTTTTGATACGTATCTTGCGCCTTTTATCAGAATCGATAAGCTTCCTTATGAGGACGTGAAGCAGAGTATTCAGGAATTTATTTACAACTTGAACGTTCCGTCTCGCTGGGGAACTCAGACGCCTTTCACAAACGTGACATTCGATTGGGTCTGTCCTGAGGATCTCCAGAAGGAGCATCCGGTCATCGGCGGCAAAGAAGTGGATTTCGTCTACGGGGATCTTCAGGAAGAAATGGCCATGATTAATAAGGCCTATATCGCGGTCATGATGCGCGGCGATGCCAAGGGGCGTGTTTTCACCTTTCCTATCCCTACTTATAACATCACGCCGGATTTTGACTGGAACCATCCGAACTGTGAGCCGCTTTTTGAAATGACCGCCAAATATGGATTGCCGTATTTCCAGAACTTTCTCAATTCGGACCTTAAGCCAAATCATGTCCGCTCCATGTGCTGCCGCCTTCAGCTTGATCTTCGGGAGCTCTTGAAACGCGGGAACGGGCTTTTCGGGTCCGCCGAGCAAACCGGTTCGCTTGGG
>CAYMER010000157.1:0-5204 GCA_964389345.1 uncultured bacterium
ATCATAGCCGGTGACTGGAGTTCAGACGTGTGCTCTTCCGATCTCGACCTTAGTGATCAGCTTTTTGACCGTGGGACCGTTCGCTTTGCCGCTTGTATGGTGCAATCCGGTATTCAGCCGTCGCAAAAAGATCATCGTGACGGTGATCGTGCTGGTTCTGACCTATGCCCTCGTCGCCGTGTTTCTCCATGCCGCCAAGACGATCCTCGATTATTACAAACAGGCGGGTATTTTTTAAAGATTCTTTCCTGGGATGGAGCTTTCTTTGAACCTTTGTGCGGGCGTGATAAAATACCTTCGAGTGATTTCTTATTTTCTTCAATTCATCCGGGTGATAAACTAGCGGAGGTGAAATGTGCTGGCATTAAACGTAGTGCAAACAGCGGCTCAAAACGTACTTGAGGGGAAATTTATGGAAAAAGAAGTTTCAGCGGTACAGCAATTTGTCAAAACGGCGATCGAATTCTTCACCAATTACAGCTTTCAGGTTGTGGGTGCGATCCTCGTTCTTATTATCGGGAACCTGATCGGGAATTGGGTCCAGGGAGTGGTGCTCAAGCTTTGCGAGAAGAAAAAGATCGACATCACCTTGTCGAAGTTTATCGCGGCTTGTATCAAGATCACGATCCTCGCCTTTGCCATCATTATTGCGCTTGGGAAATTCGGCATTACGATCGCGCCTTTTATTGCGGTGATCGGCGCCGGAGCTTTCGGCGCGAGCATGGCGTTGCAGGGTCCTCTTTCCAATTATGGCGCCGGAATTTCGATCATCCTGGGACATCCGTTCGTCGTGGGAGATACCATTGTGGTGACCGGCCAAACCGGGGTGGTCCATGAGGTGACGCTCTCTTCGACGATCCTCACCGATGAGGATGGCGTAAAGATCACAATCCCGAACAAGAGTATTGTGGGTGAGATCATTCACAATTCCTTCAAGAACAAGATCGTAGAAAACAAGATCGGTGTCAGCTATTCGGATGATCCGGAAAAGGCCATCCAGGTGATCCAGAAAACGATCGCAGGTTTTGATGAAGTTGCTAAGGCGCCAAAGCCCCAAGTCGGGCTTCAGGAGTTCGGGGATTCTTCGATCAATATCGGTTGCCGCTACTGGATCCCGACCACAAAATATTTTCAGACCCTGTGCGCGATCAATCTCGCGATCCATAAGGCCCTTGCCGCTGCGAATATCACCATGCCGTATCCGCAATGCGAGGTCCGCATTATATCCGGGAAAGTTTCGTAAGAGCTTATCCTGATAACAATGACGGCCTGAAGCTGATAGCCGATAGGCCGCTAATACGGTCTGTGTGATGGGGAACATGAAAAAGATCCTGATCCTCTCCTTCGGCATTCTCGGGTTCTCATCGCTTATTTCCCAAGTCGTGGTGATCCGGGAACTGGCGATGAGTTTTTACGCCAATGAGTTCTTCATCGGCTGGATCCTCTTTTGCTGGCTTCTTGGGACCGCTCTAGGTAGCGCGCTAGGTTCGAAGTTCTCCTCTGACGCAAAAAAATCTTTTCGTTCGCTTGCGATCTGCCATATTCTCACGGCCTTCCTTTTTCCTCTCGCGATCGTCCTCATACGCTCCGGCAAGCTGATCCTCGGGACTCCGTCTGGAGCGCTTCCGGAGCTTTTCCCCTCGCTTATTTACTCATTCGCGGTCCTTGTGCCTCTCTGTGGGGTGCTGGGGTTCCAATTTGCGGTCGCGGCAAGAGGCCAGATGTCTCAAACGCCGGAAGGGGAATCGGCCCAAGCGGTGGGACGGGCGTACTTTCTAGAATGTCTTGGATTTATCACGGGCGGGGCCGTTTTCAGTTTCGTGCTGGTTTTCGCCAATGAATTCCGGGTGGCGGCGATCTTGGCGTTCTTAAATCTCACGGTTACCTTTCTCGTCCTTTGCTCCACTCAAGGGAAAAAAGGGGTTCGGTGGGCCGTTGCTATCACGGCAGTTCTTTTTCCGGCATGGCTTTTTATAAATAGCGCTTCTTTGCAGCAACAAACGTCCCAGTGGCGGTTTCCGAGTGAAGCGCTTATTCGGACCGAGAACACCGTTCATGGCAACGTATCCGTTACAAAGTTGGGACCGCAATATAATTTCTATCAGAGCGGCCTGCTTTTGGGGGCGGATCGGGAGGACATGGCGAGTGAATATCTTGTCCATTTCCCGATGCTCGCGCATCCGGCTCCTCAAAATGTCCTGCTCCTCGGAACGGGTTTTAACGGGCCTTTGCAGAAGATCTTAAAGCACGATCCCCGGGAGGTTCGTGCGGTCGAGTTGGATCCGGAACTTCTGAAGATCACGAGTGGTTTTTTACCCGAGGACCTTCAAGCGACTCTCCGCGATCCACGGGTGCGGCTTGAGGCAGCGGATCCGAGGGATTTTCTTAAAAGCGAAGGCGGGACATTCGACGTGATCATCGCGAATTTCCCGGACCCGTCCTCTGTCCTCATCAACCGCAATTACACGGAGCAGTTCTTCCGTTCCGTGCGTTCCCATCTTTCGGCCGGAGGTGTGTTCGCGACTCATATTACGTTCGCGGCGAACACCCTGACGCCAGAGTTGGAACGGCTCGGCAGTTCGGTCTATGCGACGCTCAGCCAGGTTTTTCCGTCTGTGCAGGTGCTTCCTGAAGATACGCTTTTCTTCTTGGCTTCATCAGGGGAGGTGTCATCTTTGGGCCATCAAGAAATGATCGACCGGCTTTCCGAGCGGAAGATAAGACCGGATTTCGTGACAGCGGATCAGATCCGCTATCGCCTCACGAACGACCGCGTGGAACGGGTCACCGCCGCTTTTCAGAACGCACTATGGAAGACCAAGGATACGGATCTCCGGCCACGGACCTGTTATTTCGTGTTCCTGCGGTGGCTCAGTCAGTTCGATCCCCAGATCACAAAGGCATTCTTTTTTTTGACCCTGATCCCTTTCCCTGTCATTTTGACGGCAGGTTTATTCGCGATTCTATTCCTTGTGGCTTTCTCCCGGGGGGCGAAGAGGGGAATAAGGAGGCTCGCGCTTGTCAGTATGGGAACGGCCGGTTTTTCCTTGATGGCGTTTGAGATCGTGATGATCTATCTTTTTCAGGCGGCATTCGGGGACCTTTACTACCGGCTTGCCTGGGTGATTACGGCGTTCATGACTGGGCTTGGGGCGGGGACATGGGCGGCGCTTGGGCTCAAAAAGATTCCGTATCGCTTCGGACTTGCAAGCCTTCACCTGGTCAATGCGGTGTTTTTCTTTTTGCTGATTAAAGTCTGCGCGTGGAGCTTTTCGAACGGGTCTTTTCTGGGAGGGGAATATCAGCTCGTTTTTTTAGGCATGGCGTTTTGGGCCGGTCTGACAGCCGGGGCGGCCTTTCCCTTCGCGAACCGGCTTTATCTCGCCCAAGGCGAAGGAGATCGCCTCGGGAGCGTTTACGCAGCGGACCTCTGGGGCTCGGCACTGGGAGCGCTTTTAACCGCTGGATTCCTTATACCGATCTGGGGAGTCCCGCAGACGCTCATGCTTTTGGGCGCGCTTAACTTTTTTTTGACCCTTTTTCTTCTCTCTAAAAAATATTCAGAAGGGGGGAGGTCATGAACCGGAGATGCGGCCCTTCTTTTTTTCTTTGGCTTTTTCTTCCGGCAGGATTGGTGCTTGCGGCGATAGCCTATTTCGGGAGACCCGAATATATTTTGAGCTTTTTCTGGAGCCGGCCATTCTTGCTTCTGGTCAAGATTTTTTCCGCGGCGGCGTTCTTTCTTTTGATCCTCAGGGGGCTCGGCCGGAAACTGCCCCAAAATGTATCAAAATGGGTCTACGGGTTGATCTTCCTTCCCGTCCTGCTTTTGCCGGTTTTTAGCTGCTACTTCAAGGTGCCGTATGTTTTCTGCCGCGCCTGCCCGAACCGGTGCCCGTGGGGGATGCTCAGGACTTTTGCCTTCAGTAGTTTTATCCTGCTCAACTTATCGGAAAAGTTCTGGTGTTCAGCACTTTGTCCCTTCGGAACCCTTCAGGAAAGCCAGATCGGTTTCTCAAAACAGAGTTTCAAATTGTCAGCGTGGGTGACGGTTCTTGCCTCTATCGTTCTGTCCGCGGTCGCGGGAATGTATCTCTTGACGTTATGGGGGTCGCGGTGGACGGAATTTTTTAACCTGGACCGGTATGCGTGGGTCGGAGGCACCGCGCTGGCGGCTTTGGGGATTTTTTTGGTCTCGTTTTTCATCCCAAAATTCTGGTGCCGGTATCTTTGTCCGGTCGGCGCCATCGCTGAATTGTCTTCGAATCTGGGAGCCAAGAAATAGCCAACGGCTTTATTTTTCGCCTTCTTCAAAAATCTGTGCGGTGAAGACCTCCAGACGAACGCCCGGATCTTTCCAGCAGTCCCGCGGAAGTCCGGCTTTTTGGGAACAAAGCTCGCTCAAGAATTCCTCCTTGTTCCAGCCCGTCTCGGTCGCGACTTGAGGCAAGAACACGCCGTGGTGGAAGCCTTTCGAGACTGTTACTCCGTGTTTGCCGAGCACGATCTCATTGGCGCTCGAAATTTTTCTTAAGGGGCTTAAGACCGAGATTTCATACTCCAGCTTATCCAGTTCATTGACATTTACGGGACTGAATCGTGAGTCCTGCGTTGCCGCGGAAACGGCCATTTTCTGGATGATCTTGTAAAGCGGCTCCGAGGGTTCGAATTGGCCGATACAGCCTCGCAATTGGCCATTCTTCTTCAGGGTCACGAACGTGCCAAGTGGTTCCTTGAGGGCCGGGGAAGCGGGCGAGAAATCGGGGATTTTTCCGGTTCGAACGTAACTTTCCACAGTGGCGCGCGCGATCTTCAAAAGCTCTTCCTTCTCCTGCGAGGTCATTCCTTTTTCATCCGGCGCATTTTTCTTTTCTTCGGCAGTTGGCGGAGGCGCCGCAGGCAGCGTGCTTTGCTTCGCGACAAAGGCGACCGCGCCGTAGCCGACCACGCGGTTTTTATCTCCCGCGGTATCCCCGGAATTCGCATATTTTAAATAAACCGGAGTTGTGGGGCCGAGCGCCTGGGTGAAAAGCAGGACCGTTCGCACACCGCTGGCGCCGCAAAGAAAAGTTTCCGCGTTTGGCACTCCTTCTGAAGCATGTTGCTTGAGCATGGCGTCCAAGTCATCCGCCTGTCCGGTGTTGATGGCTTGCAGGGTCTGGCGGTCCGCCGCGGTGGCGTTTTCGTACGGCGGATAGTGGGAC
>CAYMER010000158.1:0-3792 GCA_964389345.1 uncultured bacterium
GACCTTTATCGATGTTTTTCAGAAGGAAGCCAACAAGCTCGGAAAAGTGCCGTTCCTTGCGCAAGGGACGCTTTATCCGGACGTGATCGAATCGGTCTCTTATTTCGGAGGACCCACGAGCACGATCAAAAGCCATCACAATGTGGGCGGACTCCCGAAGGATATGAAGTTCAAGCTCGTCGAGCCTTTGAAAGAACTCTTCAAGGATGAAGTCCGCGCGGTCGGCTACGCGCTCGGGATCGATAAAGACATCGTCGGCCGCCAGCCTTTTCCGGGTCCGGGCCTCGCGGTACGCATCCTCGGGGAAGTGAATAAAAAGCGCTGCGATCTTCTGCGTCAAGCCGACTGGATCGTGATCGATGAGATTAAAAAGGCAGGATTTTATGACAAGGTCTGGCAGTCGTTCGCCGTATTGCTCCCGGTCCAGAGTGTCGGCGTGATGGGGGATGAACGCACGTATGAGAATGCGGTGGCAGTGCGCGCCGTGACCTCCCAGGATGGCATGACCGCGGATTGGGCGAAGCTTCCGCCGGAGCTTTTGGGCCGGATCTCCAATCGTATCATTAATGAAGTGCGCGGCATCAACCGCGTCTGTTACGATATCTCCTCCAAGCCCCCGGCCACGATCGAGTGGGAATAGCAAACCCGTACGGCGTAAGGAGTACGGCGTACGGAGTGAAAGCATATCTTATGAATAGACGAGTTGATTTTTTTTCGCCGTACTCCGTACACCTTGCGCCGTACTCCAAATGAGCCACAGCGACTTCGTCCATCTTCACTGCCACACCGAATACAGTCTTCTCGATGCTACTTGCAAGATCGATGAGCTGATGTTTCGCGCCAAGGAGCTCCGGTTCCCCGCGCTTGCCATGACCGACAACGGCAATCTCTTCGGCGCCATCCAGTTCTACTCCAAGGCCATGAAAGAGGGGATCAAACCCATTATTGGTCTGGGCACCTATGTGGCCCCCGGGTCCCGCCTCGAGAAACAGGCGCACGGCATCAAAGAAGCCTCCTTTCAACTCACGCTCTTGGCCTCTAATGAGAAGGGCTACCGGAATCTCATGAAGCTCGCGAGCATCGGGTATCTTGAAGGTTTCTATTACCGGCCGCGCGTGGATAAGGAAGTGCTCAAGGAATATTCGGAAGGTCTGATCGCCCTCTCCGGCGGGCTTAAAGGCGAAGTGCCGTATTATCTTTATCATGACCAGATGCATGACGCGCGAAAGGTCGCCGAAGAATACGCCGGGATCTTCGGCCGGGACCGGTTTTTCTTGGAGATCATGAACCACGGGATCGAACCGCAGAAGAAGGTCATTTCGGGATCTCAGAAACTTGCCAAGGAGCTTAAAGTAGGGATCGTGGCCACCAATGACGTGCATTACATTCATCAAAACCAGGCCATGGCGCATGACGCGCTGATCTGTATCGGTACCGGCGCGAAACTCGATGAGCCGAATCGCATGCGCTATCAGGGCGACCAGTATTACCTCCGGTCCGCGGAGGAGATGAAAAGCATCTTCAAAGATATTCCTGAGGCGATCCGGTCTACGATCGAGATCACGGAGCGCTGCAACCTGGAGCTTGATTTCGACAAGATCTTCCTGCCACAATTTGCGCCGCCGGACGGAAAAACGCAGGTCCAGTACATGGAGGAACTTTGCTTCAGGTTCCTGCGCGAGCGCTTTAATGGAGAGATTCCCGCGGATTATGAAAAGCGGTTGCGCACCGAGATCGCGTTGATCAACAAAATGGGTTATATCAGTTACTTCCTGATCGTCTGGGATTTTATCCGGTTTGCCCGGGAAAAGGGAATTCCCGTGGGGCCGGGCCGCGGGTCGGCGGCGGGGAGCCTCGTGGCCTACGCGCTTTACATCACCGACATTGACCCCATCAAACACCAGCTTTATTTCGAACGGTTCCTTAACCCCGAACGCGTGAGCATGCCGGATATTGATATCGATTTTTGCTACGAGCGGCGCGATGAGGTGATCGATTACGTGAAACGCAAATACGGCGTTCAGAATGTGGCACAGATCATTACGTTCGGGACCATGGCGGCCAAGGCTGCGGTGCGTGACGTGGGGCGGGTGATGGGGCTTCCATACGGCGAGGTGGACCGGATCGCGAAGCTGATTCCGCTGGAGCTTAAGATCACCTTGAAACAAGCCCTGGAGCGTGAGCCCGAGTTAAAGGACATGGTCGCAACGGATGTCAGAATGGCGCAGCTGATCGAGACGGCCCAGGCGCTTGAGGGACTTTCGCGCCATGCCTCGATCCATGCGGCCCTCGTCGTGATCTCGGACGTGCCCATCACCGACCATGTGCCGCTTTACAAGACCGAAGACCAGATCTGCACGCAGTACACGATGAAAGACCTTCAGAAGATCGGCCTGCTCAAGATGGACTTCCTGGGGCTTAAGACGCTTACCGTGATCGATGAAACGGTCAAGATCGTCCAGAAAACGCACAGCGTGAAGGTCGATATCGCAAAGCTTCCGGAGGACGATCCCCAAACTTACGAGATGCTCGCCAAAGGCGACGCGCTCGGAGTGTTCCAGCTTGAAAGTTCGGGGATGCGTGATCTCTTGAAGAAAATGAAGCCGAGTCACTTCGGCCATCTCGTGGCTTTGCTTGCACTCTATCGCCCGGGACCTCTCGGCAGCGGTATGGTGGATGATTTTATCCGGCGCATGCGCGATCCCAAATTCATCAAATACGATCACCCGGCCCTTGAGCCGAGTCTCAAAGAAACCTACGGCGTTATTCTTTACCAGGAACAGGTCATGCGTATCGTAAGCGACCTCGCCGGCTTTACGCTTGCCCAGGCGGATTCCCTGCGCCGGGCCATCGGGAAAAAGATCCCGGAGGTTATGACCCGGGAGAAAAAGGCTTTCATGGACGGGGCCATGAAGCGCGGCGTCAAGGAAAAGGTCGCGGAAAAAATATGGGAACTCATCGATTACTTTTCAGGATACGGTTTCAATAAATCCCATTCCACGGCGTACGCGGCCGTATCTTACCAGACGGCTTATCTTAAGGCGCATTATCCCGTGGAATTCATGACCGCGCTCCTGACTTCGGAAATGCAAAACACCGATAAAGTGGTGCAGTATATCGAAGCTGCCAAGAAAATGGGAATCGCTGTCCTGCCGCCTGCTGTGAACGAAAGTTTTTCGGATTTTACCTGTGTGGGGAACCACATCCGGTTCGGGCTTGCGGCCATCAAGAATGTCGGTTCGACTGCCATCGAATCCATTATTGCGACAAGAATAAAAGAAGGGCCCTTCCGCTCGCTTTTTGATTTTGTCCAGCGCGTGGAACTTCGGACCTGCAATCACAAAGTCATGGAAAGTATGATCAAGTGCGGCGCTTTTGATGAATGGAAGCTTCATCGTTCCCAGCTCATGGCGATGCTGGACCAGGTGCTGGATATGGGGGCGAATGTTCAGAAGGACCGCAGCCGCGGGCAACTTTCTTTTTTTGAAAACAGCGCCGGGGAGGGCAATGGTTTTCATGACCAGCAGGCCGCGGTCCCGGATATCCCCGAGTGGCCGGAAAACCAGAAGCTGGCGTATGAACGCGAGCTCATCGGTTTTTATGTTTCGTCCCATCCGCTTTCAAAACACGTCAAGATCCTGAAAAGTTACGCGCCCGCGACGACGGCCAATCTTTAGGAATTCAATCACCAGGCCGAGGTGACGATCGGCGCGATCATTGACACGATGACAGAGATCCTGACGCAAAAGGGAGACAAGATGGCAATCCTGAGACATAAGGACCTGAACGGTT
>CAYMER010000159.1:0-4665 GCA_964389345.1 uncultured bacterium
AACCGGTCCTTTGCCTCCGACAAACTAATGGTCGTCATTGCTTCCCTCCCCTGGCCTGATATTCGGTCTAATATAGCCAGAATACCGGCTACCTTTAATATACCTGACGAACCACTAAAAGGCAAATGGCATTATAACGACGTTTTCATATATAGTCAATTTTATATTGATTTTAATGAATTGCTTGGTATGATGAATCTGTCCTGAAATTGATAATACATATTGTATATACAATCAGATCGTGATAAGCTTAAGGAGCGTTGGATGGAAATACGCTGGAACAAATTGTAAAGCAAAAGGCTCAAGCGGACCCGCGGCGTTTCGTTCGAAGAGATCCTGAGGGAGAGGCGGATCGCGATCAGGCCGCATCCCAGAAAAACAAATCAGGAATTGCTTCTTTTGGAACGGCGTGGCTACATTTGGGCCGTGCCTTTTGTGAGAAGCGAAAAGGGAATCTTTCTTAAGACCCTTTTCCCGCACAGGAGATTCACAAAACTTTATCGGCGAGGCAAATTAACATGAACCCTTTTAAAAGGCTCAAGCTAAATAAATACGAACGCAGTATTTCAGAGGCGATCGACCGCGGAGAATACGACGTCAGCGCTTCCAAGGAAGAGACCGAAAAGATCTGGGCCGCGATCGAAGCCTACCGGAAGAACGCCATCCTCCACATCCGCATTAATCAGGCCGTTCTCCAAAAGCTGAAGAACAAGGCCAAAAAGCTCGGCATCAAGTACCAGACCTTCATCGCCGAGGTCCTCCGCAGCGTCGCCCAAAGCTGACGAGAAATCCAGAGCCTCATTAAAGAAAGGACCCCCAAGACGGATATCCTAACTGCTATCCGCCTTGAGGGCGATGGTGGGAAAAATTTTGTACAAATTCTGCTTCTGAACCCTTCATTTATGTCTTCGCCTCTTCCGCAATGCACGGTACCGCTCCGCTACAGTGCCGCCGAAGCGTTATACGTGACATATTTCAGAGCCTGTCATGATCCGGCCCGTTGCAAATAAAACGTCCAATTTAAGATAATACACATGGCGGCTGGCTATGTAATTCCAGAAGGTGTCTTTAATTGCCGCCTGCTCCGTTGAAGTCAACCCACTCTTCCAGAACCGGGCGGCATCAAAGTTCAGATCGCCGAACCTGTAATAGATTTTCTTGTACTGAGTTGGGTCGTCCTGGTTATAAACGATCTGATAAGCTTCGTTGCTACTCGTAAACTGGAATTCATTGTTCCCGTAAACCTCATCCCAGCCGCCATTCCAGGCAATAACCTGGATCGTTTGCATCGCGCGCCAGTCACTATATCTTTCTATGTCACCGCCGGACACATCGCCGGAGGGTATGCCGTGGGTCGCATCCAATCGCTTTCCGATCACATGGTAACTTTCGTGCATAAGGTGCTCTAGTAGTAGGAAACGATTATCGGCGATCTTAGTTTGATCGATAGCGCCGTTCGTGTTTTTTGCAAAAAACGCAGGGCCAAGAATAAAATAGCCGTTCGTGCCATCGACGCTGACACGAGCTTCAGCACCTACGTTGGAATTTTGCGTTGTCGCCCCGTTCTCGATCTTAAAGATCCTTTTCTTAAATTCATTCCAATAATCGCCGGCATACAATCGAAACGTTGTAAGCGCGTCCAGAATGATCTGCTGAACGTTGCCATCGACTCCGACGAATTTTCCTCCGGACGCCAGGCTCCATTCATTTGCCGTGGCGTTTCTTTCAGCTTGTGTATAACGTAAGGGGGGTTGATCCGAAGGAATAGAAACCACCGTGAACGGATCATAGGTGATCGTGCGAACGGTTACTATCGCGCTTGGATTTGAATACGCATCCTTTGCCATGATCTTGAAGTCATTCGCTCCGGGCACAAGGGCCTGTGGCGCAGACCATGTGGTGGATGTATTGCCCGCCACGAGCAACGTATAATTGAGTCCTCCGTCTGCCGAGATCCAGAGGCTCTCCCCAGAGGCCTTGGTACCTCTCAACACAAAAGGATTCGTGCTGGTCGTCGCGACTAGCACCGTTACCACGGGCTTGGGAACTGTGTACGTGATCGTGGGAACGGTCACCACCACGCTCGGATTTAAAGCCGCGTCTTTGGCTATGACCTTGAAATCATTTGCTCCGGGAACAAGGGTCTGTGATGCAGACCATGTAGCGGAGGTATTACCTGCCACCGCCAGCGCATAATTGAGCCCTCCGTCTGTCGAGATCCAGATGCTCTCACCGGAAGCCTTGGTACCACTCAATTTAAAGGGATTCGTGCCGGTCGTTGCCGGAGCCGTCACATTAGGTGCGGGAACCGTGTATGTGATCGTTCGAACGGTCACAACAGCACTCGGATTTAAGGACGCATCCTTCGCCATGATCTTGAAATCATTCGCTCCGGGCACAAGGATCTGTGACGCGGACCAGGTCGTGGAGGTATTACCCATCACCAACAACGTATAATTAAGTCCGCCATCCGCCGAGATCCAGATACTTTCTCCGGCAGCTTTGGTGCCTTTCAACACAAGAGAATTTGTGCCGGTCGTTGCAACTGGCGCCGTCACCACGGGAGCGGGAACCGTGTATGTGATCGTTCGAACGGTCACAACAGCACTCGGGTTTAAGGACGCGTCCTTCGCCATGATCTTGAAATCATTCGCTCCGGGCACAAGGATCTGTGGCGCGGACCAGGTCGTGGAGGCATTACCTGCCACCAGCAGCGTAAAATTGAGTCCCCCATCTGCCGAGATCCAGATGCTTTCCCCTGCGGCCTTGGTGCCTTTCAATACAAGAGGATTCGTACCGGTCGTTGCGAGCGGCATAGTCACGGTCGGTATCGGTATGTACATGAGAGGCCCAACGTTGACCGGTGCGCTCGAGATCGTTGTCGAAACTCCAGAAACTACGGCCGTCGTTCTTGCAATGACGGCGATCGTGCTGGAACCTACGGGAAGAGTGATATTCCCGGTCCATGAAGTGACGGTTCCCGTGGCGACCAATTGTTTATAGGTAACACCTGCATCGAGCGAATACCAGATCGAGGTGTTGGCGGCTCTCGTTCCCTTCAAGGTCACAACTCCCGCGGTAGTGGGAGCTGTTGCCGTAACGCCTGTCGGCGCAGCGACTGTCGGAGCAGTGTACGTGATCGGCTCGAGGATAACCGGCTCGCTCAAGATCGTGGTTGAAACTCCTGAAACCACGGCGGTAGCTCTTGCTTGGACTAAGACCGCTGTGGAACCTACGGGTAGAGTGATCTTCCCGGTCCATGAAGTGGTGGTTCCCGAAAGGACTAATTGTTTATAGGTAATGCCTCCATCGAGCGAATACCAGATCGAGGTGTTGACGGCTCTCGCCCCGGATAATGTCACCACTCCCGCAGTGGTGGGCACTGTCGCGGTGATGTTTGACGGCGAGGCGATTGTCGAAGCAACGTAAGTGATCGAAACAATCCTGTTGTTGATTCCCGGAAGAACTCCCGCTCCGCTTCTCTCGTATTGAATGATCCGATCTAACGTGTTATCCGCGCGGTATACCTCGCTTTTCCCGCTGAAGAAAAGCTTCTTTTCCATCAGAGAGCCTCTTGGCAGATAATCCTGAGTGCTTAAAGATATCGAGTTCCAATTAATATTCCCTGCAGAAAACTTGTCCACGGTCCGTTCGCCCGTCGTCGAATTGGTTGTGATGGCAAAGACCTCGTTTTTTTCTGTCTCGGAAGAGAAATAATGATTCCCTGTCTCACTGGTCCACTCGTCGCCCATAACTTCCCGCCATCCTCGTTCGTTCACGCTATTATTCGCGACGCGCTCTACGGCCTTCATCGCTCGGATGTCGGTGCTGCCTTCATTGTAATTATTTCCTAAGATACCCGCTAAGAAACCCAAACTTTGGTCCAAAACATTCCCAATTTGATGGAACGCTTCATGGAACACGTCTTCCAGAAGTCGGAAGCGATCCTTTAGCAAAACGTCCACGAACAACGTATTGAACATCATGTAAGAGCTTCCTACTTCCGTCATTGCCTCTGTCCCATCGAGAGCCCAATGCTGCCCAACGGTGATCAAGTTTACGCGACTTTTAAATTCGGTCCACACGTCTCCCGCAAATTTCCGGGCGGAGGTGATAACGTCTTTCAGGAGATTCCCAAAGTCTTGCGAGGCATTCACGATTGCCCCACCCCACGCACTCATAGTTTCAGACCAATCGCTTTCTGCATAAAAGAGGGTGGCTGGTTTTGCATCGTTGGTAAGACCGAGCGGAGGCGCTTCAGGCAGTTGTGTAACCGCGTTTGTGTTATGGGCAATGGCGCCGGCGTCCGCCGCAGGTTCAGGAACAACTGTCACTGCCGCTACCGGCACTGCAACCGGAATGCGGACCATCGTGAAAATGGCATTCCTCAGACGCTGCTCCTGCCACTCCACCTCATGTGTTGCGATGGATTCGTTCAAGGCGTGGAGTGACGCATTTAATTCCGTGGAAAGGGCCTGCAACTCCACCGAGCTCAAAAAACGAGGGTCCCCCAACATCATCATCCGGGAGCTACCAGCAGAAAGGCCGAGGGCCGTTGCTTTTTCTATTTCAGACGGCGTAAAACTAACGGACCTTTCATACCAACCATTCGCAAGACATTTCCAATTCCAAACCAGTTTTGCAAGGCTCCGGTAGATCAAAATC
>CAYMER010000160.1:0-3366 GCA_964389345.1 uncultured bacterium
GTTTTTTACCAAATAAAACCGGACGGAAAGGCGTATCTTTTACGTGATCAAGACACAAGTCCTTTTGCGACCGTGGCATTCTTTGAAGCTAGACAAGAATTATCCCCGGGACGGGCGATGAGTTACAAGGAGCTCGTAGGATTCCTTGATGAAAGACTTCCGTCGGAGAATCTGATCTATGCGATCAAGGTCACGGGGAGATTCCCATCGCTTAAGGTCCGGAGCGCGGCTCATCAAAATAAGCCCTTTCCCGTGCTGACCGAAGCGATCAAGGGACAGAAGGTCTTCGAATTAAAGGATCAGGAAGGAACTCTTGTGGGATTCCGGTTCCCGTCCTACGCGGTAGGGATCAATGTCCCTGGGTATCATTTCCATTTTTTAAGCAAAGATAAGACCCTCGGAGGGCATGTGCTTGATCTCCAAGTAGAAGGGGCTCGTATTCAGATCGATCAGAGCCATAAGTTTTCGATGGAACTTCCGGAGACCGAAGAATTCCTGAAATTCCGTTTCGAGGCCGACGCTAAAGAAGCTATTCGCAAGGTCGAACAATAGATCTGTTTTTTTGATCTGTTTTTTGCGCTGGCAGAAACCGAACGTCCTCATTATAATGTGCCGTCCTTAACGCAATCCTTAACCACTTTCCTGTAGGGGGTATTTTATGACCACAGCTTTTAATATCATCGTTTGCGGGAGTTTGGTGCCGGACCCGCTCCAGACGCTGGAGCCGATCCAGGGGCCAACCGGACCCGCTTTAAAAAATGAAATGATGTTGCCTTCTGTACTCGATCCGTGGGCGGGCCACTCACTTTTTGAGGCCGCCAATCTCGCGAAGCAAAACCCGGGAAGCAAAGTGACGCTTATCAGTCTCGGGCCCAAAGCTAAGTTGCAACAGCTCATGATGATCATTGCCCAGAAAGTCCCGTTCGAACTTGTATGTTTGGATGGATCTGCGAGCGGTTTTATGGATTCCCGGGAAGTCGCGGCGGCGCTGGCCGGGGCGATCGAAAAGATCCCGGGTCTGGATAAGACGAAGCTTCTTGTGTTCGGCGGGTGTTCCTCAGCCTCGCGCGATGCGGGCACCACGATGCAGATGATCGCCGAACAGCTCGGAATCAGCGATGTATTCCTGGGTGCTGATGAACTCAAGGTCCAGCCGGACGGCTCGTTCAGGATACTCGAACGCATCGAAGGCGGGCAGTATCAGGTCTCCACCTGCGCCGGGGCTCCGGCCGTGATCGGATGGGCGACGGGGAATCTTCCCGAGCCTCCGAATAATCCCCAGGTCGGGATGACGAATATGCGTACCGTTATGCCGGCTCTCCAGAAGGCGACCCCGGCGGCGCTTAAAGCCGACGCGATCAAGTTCGCAAGCGTGGAACTTCCGAAGCAGCAGCGCCAAACCCGTATCGTCAAAGATACGCCGGTGGAAGAGATCGCCAAAGAAATCGTAACCTGGATAAAGGGATAGTCCCATGGAAAAAATACTCTTCGTAGCACACACGGATGCAAACGGTCATCTTCCAAAAGTTGCGTTGGAAGTTTTAAGCGCGGCGCTTGAGATCCAAACAGGTCTCGCGGGTTCGACTCTCACCGTTGGGCTCGTCGGGGAAAATGTGCAGGCGGCCGCGGATTCGATCAATTTACGCGGCGTCGCGCGAATCCTTGGCGTAAGCGGGGAGGATTTCGGAACCGCGCGTTACGCCACGGATGTTAAAGCGCTCGAAGCCATCGGAACCGCCGCAGGCGCGACGATCATTGTTGCTCCGGCGACCTCGCGTTTTTCCAGGGCGCTTCCCGGTGCCGCGTTCCGTTTGAAGGCAACGATCGATACACACGTGAGCGGCATTCAGTTCACAGACGGCGTGTTGCAGATCCAGCGCTGGTATTATCGTCAGCGGATGATGGCGACTTTGACACGCGCGGCGCGGCCGTGGATCCTTGCCGTGGATTCGGGCGTGTTTCAGCCGTGGCAGGGCGCGAAGAGCTCCGCAAAAGTGGAAGCTGTTGCGGTTCTTGTAACGGATAAAGAAAGGCGCACGAAAGTGACAGGCGTTGAAGCTCCTTCTGCGGATGCGCAGACCATCCGTCCGGATGCCGCGGTGTTACTCGTGGCGGGTGCCGGATGGACCAAAAAACAGGCGGACGGTCAGATACACGCGAAGGAAGCCGAAAAACATATTCTCGATTTTTTGAAACACGCCAAGGCGTCGCTTGGGAGCAGCAAGTCGCTTGTCGATCAGGGATCCGAGGGGGAAGCCGTGCTTACCTGTATGAGCCATCTGAATCAGGTCGGGCAGACCGGTTCCACACCGCGTCACCCCAAAGGGCTTTCTACCTGTTGTCACGGCGAAGAGCCGCATGTAGTCGGCTGGCGCTTTATCAATGAACGCCGCGCGATCAACACCGATGCCAATTGCGGTTGGGCCCAGGGCAAGGCTGATGTGCTCTACGTGGCCGATGCTTTTGCGGTGATGGCCAAAGTGAACGAACTTTTGGCGAAGGGATAGAAGGGTCTTCAAAACATAGGGGGTCAGGCACCTTTTTTTCAAAAAAAGGTGCCTGACCCCTTTTCTTTTTCAGTAGACAAAGCAGACATTTTAGATAGACTGTGCGCGGCTGAACAGGCCTCGAGTGGGGCGAAGGTTTTCCGACCTACTCGTCCTGAGACTGCCGTAAGGCCAGTCGAAGGATTTCCTTATAGGTCAACCATCCAACCAACCACCAAACAAAATTGTCGAGATTGACAGAGGGGTGTGCCATGGCATTCGGATTCCTACTTCCAAAAGAAGCCAGCTTCTTTGACCTTTTTGACAAACAGGCGGACTATGCCGTTCAAGCCGCCGCCCATTTCGCGAAAATGGTGGCCGACTACAAGGTCGATGAAACTGAGGTCGGGATCATGAAGGAGATCGAACATCTCGGAGATGAGGTGTCGCACCAGATCATGAACCAGCTGAATAATACCTTCATTACGCCATTTGATCGCGAAGATATCCACGACCTCGCCAAAGAGATGGATGATATCGTCGACATGCTTTACACCATCACCAAGCGCCTCCGCGTGTATAAGATCCTCAGCATGGAACGGAATCTTTCCGAATTCGCCAGGGTGATCGAAATGTCCGTCAAAGGCGTTTCGCAGGCCGTCAAAGGTCTCCGGGACATGAAGCAGAGTAAAGATATCCTGAAGGCCTGTATCGAGGTGAATAACCTCGAGAATCTCGGCGATAAAATGCGCGACGATATGCTGGGTGATCTTTTTGAAAAATATGTCCAGGATCCCGTGGCGGTGATCAAGTGGAAAGATATCTATCAGGACGCGGAAACGGTTCTGGACATCTGCGAAGATGTCGTGCACGTGGTCGA
>CAYMER010000161.1:0-3122 GCA_964389345.1 uncultured bacterium
TATCATCCTCATGAACCTGATAAGCCACGGATTCTTTCATCAACCGGCCGGTATCGATCGCCTGCTTCACGAGAGCCGCGAGTTCCTCCCTTTTTAAGGGTTTATGGACATAATCATAAGCGCCGAGCCTCATCGCCTCGATCGCCGCCTGCGGCGTCCCATGACCCGTCATCATAATAACCGACAGTTTCGGATCCTTTTTTTTGATCTCGGCTAGAATATCAAGGCCGTTCGCGGCGCCGAATCGAATGTCCATAAGCACAAGGTCCGGAGATTCCTGATCGATCAAGGAGATCACTTTTTCGGGAGTCGTCGTGGTCGTCACGTTAAAGCCTTCTTTTTCCAGGTAAACCGTCATGATGTCAAGCAGGTCTCTTGAGTCATCTGCGATAAGTATTTTTGAAGTTTTCATGGTGTTTTTCTTTCCATCCGTGCGTTATCTTGCATTCCAACCGATCCAACCTGGCAGGTTGGATCGGTCCGTAGTCCATTCCCCGTTTTCCCGTATCTGGTCTAAATCATAATGCTTCCGGACCATAAAACTGCCATGCTCTACTGAATAAAGCAAGCTTATTTAGCTCTTTTTTTATGAAATACACCCTTTTATTTTTTCTGTGCCCTCGCTCTACCTTTTTGAATTATTCACAAAAATTCAAAACATGCCCTTAGTGCCTGTTTTGATGAGGTGACAATTCGAGGGTAACTGCCTCTCGAAAGAGAGAACCTGACTAGGCCGAACCGGCGGCTAAACGGCTATGCCGGCATCCCGGATATTGGCGAGGAATTTTTTTTCATCCCAAATGAGGATACCAAGTTCCTTCGCTTTGGCGAGCTTGGACCCGGCGCCGGGACCGGCGACAAGGATATTGGTCTTTTTGCTGACACTCCCGGAAGGATGAGCCCCGAGCTTGCGCAGGAGGGCCTCGGCCGCAGAGCGTTCAATGCTTTCCAGCGTACCGGTCAGGACGATCGTCTTGCCGCGAAAGGGATTGTCCCCCGCAACCTTTTCCACAATGTCCATCCGCACACCGGCATCCTGCATCTTTTTGAGAAGCTTTTTCGTGGATTCCTGGCGGAAGAATCCCACGATCGATTCTGCCGTAACGGGGCCTATTTCCCGGATGCCCTCAAGATCCTCCAGCGTGGCCCTGGAAAGTTTCTCGATGCTTCCGAATTTATCGGCAAGAATAAAAGCCGTGTGCACACCGACATCCAGGATGCCGAGTGCAAAGATCAGATTCGGCAGAGGCCGCTTTTTGCTTTGCTCGATCCCCTCGATCAGATTCGCCGCAGACTTCTCCCCCATCCGCTCGAGCACTTCCAGGCCCGTTTGCTTGAGAGAGTAGAGGCCGGCCAGGTCTTTCACGAGACCTTTTTCCACGAGCTGGTCAATGATCGAGACGCCGAGATTTTCGATATCCATGGCCTCGCGGCCCGCGAAATGTTTGAGAGCGCCTTTGAGCTGGGCCGGGCAAAGCGGGTTGAGACACCGGACCGCAACCTCCTCGCCATACTTGCCGGCTTTCTCGCCGCAAACAGGACATTTCTTGGGGAAGATGAACTGTGCGGGACTGCCTTTGCGTTTGTCCCTATTGACTGAAATGACCTGCGGAATGATCTCCCCGCTTTTTTCGATGAAAACATGGTCTCCGATCCGCACGTCCAGGCGTTCGATCTCATCGGGGTTGTGGAGACTTGCGCGCGACACGGTGGTTCCTGCAAGCTGGACGGGCTTCAGGATCGCGACAGGCGTCAAAACTCCGGTGCGACCCACCTGGATCTTGATGTCCTCCAACACCGTTTCGGCCTGCTCGGCCGGGTATTTGTAGGCGATCATCCATCGCGGCGATTTGGAGGTCATCCCCAGCGCCTTCTGGTCCTCGAACTGATCGACTTTCACCACCACGCCGTCGATCTCATATTGAAGCTCGTCGCGCTTCTTTTCGATAGTATCTACCACGCCAAAAACTTCGCTCATGCCCTTGCATTTTTGCGCGTCCGGAATGACCTTGAAACCCAGCTCCTTTAAAAATGCCATGGCCGCGCTCTGGCTTTCCGGTTTATCTTTTCCTTCGTACCGTGCCAGGCCGTGAATAAGCGAATCCAGTTTGCGCGCCGCAACAAGCTTCGGGTCGAGCAGTTTCAGACTACCGGCGCAAGCGTTGCGGGGATTGGCGAAAAGGTCATCGCCCTCTTTTTCCTTTTCCTTGTTAATCTTTTCGAACTGGTCTTTGGAAATATAGGCCTCGCCGCGTACTTCCAGAAGTTTGGGGACCGGACCCTGAAAGGAGCTTCCGGGAGCCGGGATCCTGAGCGGGACGGACCCGAGGGTTTTGATGTTCTCTGTAATGTCATCCCCGTATCTTCCGTCTCCGCGCGTGGCACCGAGTTTGAGAAAGCCGTCTTCATAAACAAGCGCGATGGAAACACCGTCGATCTTTTCTTCCACGAAATAGGAGAAGGGCTCCCCGCCGAGGCCTTTCTTGACGCGCTTGTCGAATTCGTCGAGTTCCTTCCGGGAATAGGTGTTATCAAGCGAAAGCATGGGGACTTTGTGTTCGATCGTTTGAAATTCCTTGAGCGGCGCGCCGCCCACACGCCGGGAGGGAGAATCCGGGGTCAGGAATTCGGGGAATTCCTTTTCAAGACCGAGGAGCTCCTGCATCAGCCGGTCGTATTCGCGATCCGAGATCTCGGGCTTCGCCTCAAGATAATAGAGGCGGTTATGCCGTTCGAGTTCGTTCCGTAACTTGTCTATTTTTTTTGCCGCTTCGTTTTTTGTCATAATTTTTCAGTGCAACGCGCAACGGTCAACGCACAACGTAAAAACCAATCGTTGTGCTTTGCGCGTTGAGCGTTGTGCGCCTTAAAGTAACCTATACGCCAGGGACGCCTGGCTACTATTAATTTCTATCGGAACCCAGTGCTGTCCCTCGCGCTCTTTTAATTTTAAAGTAATCTGTACGCTAGGGACGCCGGCAAGCCTTCCACCAGGATCTTCTCCGAGGCTTTCTTATTATCGTAAGTCAGGCGGACGATTTCAAACGTTAATTCGCTTTCGTCAAGAATACCGAATGAGAGCCGGGAGTCCCGGTCGCGGGGCTGGCCGATACTTCCGGGGT
>CAYMER010000162.1:0-6096 GCA_964389345.1 uncultured bacterium
ACACGACCATTCTCCTTCAGTTCCTTTACATTCCACTCAACGCCTCGCCGTGTCAAGCCTGTCTTATCCATAAGTTCTTCCCGTGTCACTTGTGGATCCCCCATGATCAACCGGAGGATCTTCCCCACAGTTTTCTCCGCAGTTTTCTCTGCCCCTTCGGATATCTTTCTTAGGGCACATTCAGGGTCACGATATAAAGTCGCCCGGCAGAAGGTGTGCGCCACGAAACCGGGCGGCTTGAAGCCCGCCTTTTTCATAAGACTCTTCATCTTCCGGATCCCTGCACAGCATAAAGCCCTTCCTCCGCCAAAAGCCATTTCCACAGGGGGATCAGTTTCACCGTGTTCCCATGGAGCTTTTCTTCCCCCTCGGCATCTTCGGTAATGAGGATCGCCGAAGAGACTTTCAGCTCCTTCATCGCCTTAGCAAGACTTCTCAGTTCCCTGTTCTTCGTTTTTTCGTCCTGAATATTCCAGCAGACCTGGATTATGCTTTCCACTTTCAATCCCTTTTTTATGACAAAATCAACCTCGCAGTGATAGACGTCTTTCCAATAGAAGAGCTCCCGTTCCGGGTCCAGCGCTTGCGCTCTTTTGAGCGCGATGAAAACGATATTCTCGGCCAGCCTTCCGATATTTTCGGAAAACCTGAATCCCACGGCGTTACAGAGCCCCGTATCGATCGCATACATCTTCCGCGGGCTTTTCTCCTGCTCTTTCACCTTGAAAGAGAACCGTTTGAGCGGAAAAACAAGATAGGCCTGCTCAAGATGGTCCGTATAATTCTTGACCGAGGTGACCGAGATATCAAGGGCCCGCTTAATCGAGTTGAAGGTGGCCAGTGATGAGATGTTCGAAAAATAATATTTCACGATCGATCGCAGGTCCTGCACCTTCCTGATCTTGAATCTTTTGAGAAGGTCCTTGGTAACCACGTCTTCAAAATAACTCAACAGGATCTCCTTCTTCTGCTCGGAGAGAACCACTTCGGGGAACGATCCTTCTTCGATATACTTCCTGAGAAGGCCTTTGATCTGGATCTCGTTCCCCACCCCCGCCGGACCAGCCGCCACCACCACATTTTTGAACGACAGGAATTCACCGAACGATAATGGAAAAACCTCGAGATCTAGGTGCCGACCTGTTAGCAAAGTGCCAAGCTCCCGGCTTAAAAGATGCGCGTTGGATCCGGAGATCACGAGTTTGGCCTTGGCCAGTTCATGCATCATCCGGACCCATTTCTCAAAATTCTCGATCTCCTGGATCTCATCGAGGAGCAGAACGGGCTTTCCTTGAGGGGCTATATACTCCTGATAGGCTTCAAAGATCTGCTGAAGCAGTGAGACGCCGCTTTCCGTGAACCGGGGATCTTCAAAATTGACATGCAGGATGTTCTTGGGATCCATCCCGCCATTGATAAGTCGTTTGGCCATCTGACGCATGATGAACGATTTACCCGCGCGTCTGGGACCGGTGATCGTGAGAACCTGATTCGAGGAGTAGAGAGCCTCTAATTTGGAGAGATAGGCCGGCCTTAGGACGCCTATTCTTGGGTCCTTGTCCCAGAAATTCCAGTCCCGTAATATTTGAATTATCTCATTTTTGACCACTTGACGCCCTCTAAATGACAGGATTATATAATCTTGTCTCTTTTAATGCAACATATATGTCAAAATGATTATCGCCTTAGCCAACCCCAAGAACTTGCCAGCCCTCCCACGCTCTCACAACCGATCTCCTACCCTTTCAACACCCGGTGTTCAACATCGAACACCGGGTGTTGGCGAGGTGGTTAAAGGACATCCGCAAACCCTCGCTTGGTCTTCATGAACCAAAAGTAACCGAGCTGAAAGACAACAAGAGAGCCAAGGGCGATCATCCCGAAATGCTGCCAATTAGGCCATTGATCGAAGATCAAGACTTTCCGTGTTGTCAGAACTATGTAAGTGAGCGGATTCAGCAACAGAAAAGGCCGGAACCGTTCCGGGACCATTTCCAGGCTGTAAAAGATCGGCGTTAAAAAATACAGGACCTGCATCAGGATCCCGACCACATGCGATAGGTCGCGCAAGAAAACTCCGAGTGATGCCACAAACCACGCGATCCCGCACGAGAAAAGGATGAGCGGGATAAAGATAAGCGGAAGGCAAATCGCGGCAAGACAGAATTCATGAAAACACAGAGCAATGCCAACGAGTAAGATCCCGATCCAGACCAGCCCAAAAAAGCAGGCGGAGAGGACCGCTGAAACCGGCAGAAGCTCCAGAGGAAAAACCACTTTTTTCACATAATTCGGGTTCCCCGTGACGATCCCCACCGAACTGTTCACGCTTTCTGAGAAGATATTGAAGACCGTCATGCCGCAGAACATGATTAGGGCAAACGCTGCCTTGGAGTCCCCCATCCCGCCGGCAACCCAACGTGCCTTAAAGACCACACCAAAAACAAACGTGTACACGGCAAGCATGACAAGCGGCGTCACCACCATCCAGACGAGCCCCGCCATAGTCCCCTTGTACCGGATCTCGATGTTTCGCCGGACAAGTTGACTGAGCAGATCCCGGCCTTTCCAAATCCCCCAAAGAGCGTCAAACGGATTCAGATATTTCCAACCCGATTGTTGCTGCGTAATCTCTCTCATGGTATCGTTCGTCATAGTTCGCTGTCTCGATTCACCGTAAATCGCTACGGATCATTATCTTCGGCGTGATTCTGATCGATCGCCCGAAGAACATTCTCCTTTGTTAAAACATTCATGTCCTCCGGGCGCTCCAGAAAACTGGAGACGTCTCTGCGGACAACCGCCCAATCCGTCTGCTGCACCTTCTGGGACAAGACCCGCCGCCAATTCTCCTCAGTCACCGAATCCCCTTTCCAACCCGTCTGTTCAAGCGCGGCGGAGAGCATCGCAAAATTCGGCTTCAGTCCTTTATCGCGCAGTAAATACCACGCCACATCATAAAAGTCCCGGCCCTTGACGTATTTACGGCTCAAAACAGCATGCACCTTGCCGGCGAAAAGCGACGGCATATCATACGTTTGGAACGAGAGAGGAAAAAACTTATTCACCACCCGCGTCACCGGGGCCGCCCCCTCGGGAGGACGCGTATCAACCTCCAGTTTGATCGAAAATTTCTCGCTCGCCATCGGAGAGAGTCCTGCCGCAAACAAGAGGCCCTCGAATTTGATGAAGGAGGACTGCACGGTTTTTTCCTCCTTGTAGGTCACGCTGACCTGATAGCCCGCCAGGATCAATTCCTGTTTGATCTTGAGCATAAGATCCGAAAATGGCAACGCCGGCGGCTTAAGCAGGGAAAAATCCAGATCTTCCGAAAAACGCGGCAGGTCATGCAAAAAACGCAGCGCGGTCCCGCCGACGAACGCGTAAGACCGGAAACACCCGGCATCCTGCATCAGCTTGAGGACATAGGCCTGGGTATACTCCCGCATGATGTTGTATTTCATGGAAGGTTCGGTTTGCTTCGAGGCAAGTTCCAGACAATAGTCTTTCACAGGGACTTCTCCTTTGCCCGGGACTTTTTCATAAACTCCGCAAGCGCCTGAGCCGCCCGGAGCATCCCCGGCTTTTCAAAACGGCGGCCATACTCCAAAAGCCGTGTCCGATTTACATGCTCGAAATTCTGAAGCCGCCATTCTTCCAGATACTCCCGCGTCAGGCGCACCGACCGCAGGTACACAAAATCCAACAACGCTTTCTCGGGATGCGCCAGGAACCAGGTCTGGCCCCCGGACGCAACCGCGGAATATCCCCAGAACAGCCGCGACTGAATATGCTGGTATTCAAATCTTCCCAGAGCCGTCTCATAACTTCCGGGACGCTTCGTGGTCACTGAAGTCACTGAAAAAACCGCTTCCGGAATAAGTCCGTGGTATTCCAGGGCCTTTTCCAGACTCACATACGACGGGGATTTTAACGCTGAAGCGATAAAATTCTGCGGGCACGGCGTTTTTTGAAAAGGAGCCGCGAAAACATAAAGCCCGCGCCTTAACTGAATGATATTGCCGGCCTTCACCCAGCGGCCTAGCTGAACCCTTAAAGAGGCCGTGTCCCGCTCTCCTGTCAGAAAGACCCGGCTATCCAAAACGGGCAAGCTCTGATATTTCTTTAAGAATTCTTTGAATTCCATATCAGGAGATTAACATATGTGTTAAATAGATGCAATGGATGTTTTTATCGATTCCATCGATTACAAACCAACGCGCGTATCCCCACAAAAGCTGTGGCGCTCGAATAATCCTACTCATAACTTTTTTTGATGATATAGAGAAATAGCAGACAAATAAGCTTCCGCTGCCTTGCGGATCCCCTCTTCAAGCGTAAATGGCGGGGTCCATCCCAGAACCTCTTTTGTGCGAGAAATATCCACCCGCAAAGAGCCGCAGAGACGTTCCATTTCGGCTGATCGCCCGATCAAGCATCCTGCCAGCTTCAGGATGCTTCCTGGCATCGGAAATAACCGGGCTTTTTTATGCTGGGCTGCCGCCAATATCCGTAACAGATCCGGCGTCGAAACATCCCGATCATCCGATACGAGAAAAGTCTTTCCCTTCGCCTCGGGATGGCTGAGACATTTCACGATCAGATCGCACAGATTCCCGGCATAGACCAGACTGCGGAGATTTTTCACTGATCCCAAGGGCAAAGGAATTCCGGAGACCGCAAGTTTCATCAGCCGAAAGAAATTGGCGCCCACTCCGGGACCGTAAACGAGCGGCGGACGAATGACGACCACCTCGAGACGTGTTTCTTTCGCAACGCGGCGCAAAGCCTGCTCTGCCGCCCACTTGGAATTACCATAGACGTCTTCCGGAGACGGCGCATCCTCCGCGGTAAAATGGTGTCCGGGTTGCGTGGATTCACCATTGACCTTGACGGAACTGATAAAAACAAGGCGTTTTACGCCCGCCTTCGCGGCCTGCCGGGCAAGATTCAGCACGCCCTCAACATTGATCTTTCGAAATTCAACCAGGGGATCGTGGGCCTTGTCACGCATCACGTGTGCGCGAGCAGCAAGATGGATAACGGCCGGGACGCCTCGCCACGCTTCGGTCCCAGCCGTGGCGCCGTCGATATCCCCCACGGCCACCGCACCCGGTTGCGGACTGCGAACAGCTTTCACCAGCTCGGAACCGGATGCCTCCAGCCTACGGCACAAATGCCCCCCTATAAAACCGTTCGCTCCGGTAACCAAAATGCTCATGCGGGCCTTTCAAATAACTGCATCACTTTGCGAATGTATTTTGAATAAACCTTTAGCCAATTCGTTGAAATACCATTCTCGGCACAAGCACGCAGGATCTCTTGGTTCAGGATCCAGTTGCTTTTCAGGTTGCGTGTGCTGATCCCTCCTGTGCGCATCCGCACGAGCACTTCCGGCAGATAAACGTAGCGCACCTTGTATCGTGCAAGAAAACGCGCCGTGAGCTCATAGTCCGCGGCGATCCTATAATCCGTGCGAAAAAAACCATATCGCTCATACAACTCCCGCCGGACGAAAAACGTCGGATGAGGCGGCATCCTTCCCCAGGCGAACTGGTCCGGGGTGTAGCCGGCCCCGGAATAAAAACGAACCACCCGGTCAAGATTATCAGGCCGCACGTATACTAGATCGGCAAATAATGCCTCGGCGTTGCTTTTCCGGAACGAGTCCGCAACTTTTTCAATCACCCCAGGCCCGGCATAGAAATCGTCGGCGTTCAAGATCCCCACGATATCGCCCGTCGCAAGCCGGATACCCTTGTTCATGGCATCGTAGGGCCCCGCGTCTTTCTCCGAAACGATCTTCGCGATCCTGTCCTGATAGCGCTTGAGGATCTCCAAAGTCCCGTCGGTTGAGGCTCCGTCGATAACGATGTATTCAATGTCCTTGTAGGTCTGGTTGAGCACGCTACTGAGACAATCCTCGATCGTATCGCACTGATTCCGCACCACCGTAATGATCGATATTTTCATAAGCGTCTTTCCGATTACTAAATTATTCCCGTCATTGCGAGGAGCGCGGCAGGGCGACGCGGCAATCTCTCTCTACAACAACGAGATTGCTTCCCTCGCGTCTTGCTGTCGCAAGACAGCAGC